>DATMJM010000379.1:0-3387 GCA_035553935.1 Solirubrobacteraceae bacterium | reverse complement strand
GTCGAGGCGGTCGTTGCCCTTGCCGCCGAAGATGCTGTCGTCGCCCCTGCCGCCCAGCACGCGGTCGGCGGCCCTGCCGCCGTCGAGCCGGTCGCTGCCGCCGAGGCCGCGCAGCACGTCCTTGCCGCCGCGGCCGTAGATGCGGTCGGCCTTCGAGGTGCCGGTGATCCGGTTGGGCCGGTCGTCGCCGCTCTTGCTCATGCCGGCGGCCGCGGCGCCGGAGCACGCGAAGGCGAGCAGGGCGACGAGCGCGAGCAGGCGGGCACGGCGGGGGGGCATGCCGCATAGTTCGTCAGCCGCCCGTCCGGACGGGAGGAACCTCGGCAGATGTCCGACAGGTCTACGAGAGGGCGGGCCTAAGCCGAGGCGGGCGCCAGCAGCCCGTCGGCGAGCGCCGAGCCCTCGCGCGCCATCCGCGAGCGCGGCACGACGAGGTCGGCTCCGGCCGCGAGCGCGCGCCGGCGCGTCTCGACGTCGGTGTGCAGGTAGAACGCCAGCGTCTTGCGCTGCGCGATCGCGTCGGCGAGCAGCCCGAGGCGGCGCTCGACGTCCTCGCACAGGTCGACGACGAGCAGGTCACCGGCGGCGACCTGCTCGAGCATCGCCTCCGGCGACGCCGCGACGGTGACGTCGTGCCCCGCGGCGGCGAGCATCCCCTGGACCTTCGAGCCGAACAGCAGGTCCGGCAGGAGCGCAGCGATGCGCGCCATCGCCCGCTCCTACTGCGCCCTGATCCGCTGGAACTCGTCGCGCACGGACTGCGGGCGGCCCCACATCTGGCGCACCTCGACGCGGCCCGTGCGCAGCTCGCGCAGCGCGAGCTCGCCCTCGATTCCGGCATCGTCGAGCAGCTTGAGCGTCCCGTGCACCGTCGGCGCGGCCGCCGCGTGGCCGAAGCGGTGGGCGACGAGCAGGCGCCAGTGCCAGTCGTGCTGCGAGTACGGCTGGGCGTTGCACGTCACGAGGTAGGTCGCGGCGTCGATGTAGCGCTGCTCGTCGGCGATCCGCAGGTCGAGCTCCATGTCCGTCCAGTCGTCGGGCAGCGAGTCGACGATCTGCTGGAAGGTGTCCGCGAGCGCCATAGGTCAGGCAATCTAGAGCAAGTCGACCGGGGGCTATGCTCGGACGATGGCGACGCTGACCGACGACCTCGCCGGCGAGTACCGCGCGCTGACCGACGGATGTGGCCTGATCGACCGCTCCGAGCGCGGCAAGCTCGCGCTGACCGGCAGCGAGCGCAAGTCGTTCCTCGCCGGCCAGGTGACCAACGACATCGAGGGCCTGCAGGCGGGCCACGGCTGCTATGCCGCGTTCCTCACCCACAAGGGCAAGATGCTCGGCGACCTGCGCGTCCTGGCCGTCGAGGACGACGGCGTCGAGCCGGAGCTGGCGCTCGACACCGAACGCGCCACGTTGCAGGCGCTCTTCGACATGGTCCGCCGCTTCAAGATCGGCTACGACGTGGAGCTGCACAAGCGCACGCTGCAGCACGGGCTGCTGTCGCTCCTCGGTCCCGGCGCGCGGGCGGTCGCGGGCGCCGAGGACCTGCCCGCCGAGGAGCATGCGCACCGCGCGGGCGAGATCGCCGGCCGCGCTGTCCGCCTGATCGTCACGGACGCCGGCGTCGACGTGCTCTGCGCGGCAGACGACACCGACCTCGTGTCCGAGGCGCTGCTGGCCGCGGGCGCGGCGCAGGTCTCCGAGGACGCCGCCGAGATCCTGCGCGTCGAGCGCGGCCGCCCGCGCTACGGCTTCGAGCTCGACGACGGCACGATCCCGCAGGAGGCCGGGCTCAACGAGCGCGCGGTGAGCTTCACGAAGGGCTGCTACGTCGGCCAGGAGACCGTCGCGCGCCTGTTCTACCGCGGCAAGCCCAACCGCCACCTGCGCGGCCTGCGGCTCTCGGAGCCCGTGGCCCGCGGCGCGGAGCTGCGCCTCGGCGAGCGCGTCGTCGGCACGCTCGCGACGTCGCTCGTCTCCCCCGTGCACGGCCCGATCGCGCTCGCGCTCGTGCGCCGCGAGGCGGCTCCCGGCGACGTGCTCGAGGTCGCCGGCGGCGCGACGGGACACGTCGTCGAGCTGCCGTTCGCCTGACCGAGCCGTCGTTTCGCCGTCTCGGGGTCCGGGCACGAGAGCCGGGAAACCCAGTGCATCCCAGGAGGCGCATGGTGAGAGGAAGACTGCTGGCCGCGATCACCACGACGTTGCTGCTCGTCGCAGCCGCCGGCGCCGCCGGCGCCGCGTTCCCGGATCGGATCGAGCTGCCCGACGGCTGGCAGCCCGAGGGCATCGCCACCGGCCGTGGGCACGACCTCTTCGTCGGCTCGATCCCCACCGGCGCGATCCTGCGCGTCGACGCGCGCACCGGCGAGCGGGAGATCGCCGTGGCGGCCGCCGAGGGCCGCGCCGCGATCGGCCTGAAGGCCGACCGCCGCGAGCGGCTGTTCGTCGCCGGCGGGCCCACGGGCAAGGCCTTCGTCTACGACGCCTCCAGCGGCGCGCTGCTCGCGCAGTTCCAGCTCGCGCCCGCGGGCGCCCCCACCTTCGTCAACGACGTCACGCTGACACGCGACGCGGCCTACTTCACCGATTCGCAGCGGGGCGTGCTGTACGTCGTCGACAGCGACCTCTCCGGTGCCCGCGAGCTGCCGCTCGAGGGCTTGGACCTGCAGCCCGGCTTCAACCTCAACGGCATCGTCGCGAGCCCGGACGGCCGTACGCTGCTCGCGGTGCAGAGCAACACCGGCCGCCTGTGGCGGATCGACGCGGCCAGCGGCGAATCCGAGCCGGTCGACCTCGGCGGCGCCTCGCTGGCCAACGGCGACGGCCTGCTGCTCGCCGGCCGCACGCTGTACGTCGTGCAGAACCGCTCCAACGTGATCGCCGTCGTCCGGCTCGACCCGGGCTTCGAGAGCGGCGCCGTCGTGCGCACGCTCGCGAGCGATGGCTTCGACGTCCCCACGACGATCGCCCGCTTCGGCAACTCGCTGTACGCCGTCAACGCCCGATTCGGGACGCCGCCGACGCCGGACACCGACTACTGGATCACGCGCGTCCGGCGCTGAGCGCAGGCGCGCCCGGCGGCGAACGCCTGCAGCACGTGGGGCTCGGGCGCGGGATCGAGGTCCAGCACCGGGCTGTCGTGACGCGCAAGCCAGGTCTGCGCGATCCGCGCCTCCTCGGCGACGTCGCCGCGGAGGCGCGGCGGCCCCGATCCGGCGCCGGCGAGCGCCGCGAGCGTGCGCCCGTGCAGATCGTCGACGGCGTCGAGCGGATCCCAGTCGGCGATCCGCCCGCCGGTGAGCCAGAAGGCGTCGTAGCGCGGGCGCCCGCGCGGATGCGGCGCGAGCACGAGCCGCGGGCGCGCGTGCGTCGCCGTCAGTGCGC
>DATMJM010000378.1:0-7247 GCA_035553935.1 Solirubrobacteraceae bacterium | reverse complement strand
CTTCCATGGCGGGGCGCGGGTGCTCGCGCCGGACGATCACGTCGGCGACGTGCGCGGCGCCTGCGACGACAACATGCGCGAGCTGTTCGCGCTCGTCGCCAACGACGCCGTCGCTCGCCGCCTGCTGGCGGCGGATCGCTTCGCGGGTGCGTTTCTCGTCACCCGGCGCGAGCAGATCGCCGCCCGCGCCGAGCGTGGCTGCATACGCGACGGGCACGGCGACCTGCGCGCCGAGCACGTCGTGCTCGAGGACCCGCTCGCGATCGTCGACCGGCTCGAGTTCGATGCCCGCCTGCGCGCGATCGATGTCACCGACGACCTCGCCTTCCTCGTCATGGACCTCGAGCGGCTGAAGGCCGGCGCGGCCGCGCAGCTGCTCATGCGGGCCTATCGCGAGGCGGGCGGCGATCCCGGTGACGACGCGCTGCTGAGCTTCTACGGCGCGTACCGCGCTCTGGTGCGCGCGAAGGTCGCGCTGCTGCTCGCCTCGCAGATCGGCGGGGGCGACCGCGCGGCCGTGGCGCGCGAGCGGGCGTCGGACCTGCTGGCGCTGGCCGAGCGCTTCGCGTGGCGCGCGCGCGGGCCCCTCGTGCTCGCTGTGAGCGGCCCGCCGGCGAGCGGGAAGTCGACGCTCGCGGCGGCGGTCGCCCGGCGCAGCGGCTGGCCGGTGCTCTCGTCCGATGCCGTGCGCAAGCGACGGCGCGGAATCGACCTCGCGGCGCGCGCGCCGCAGGACGACTACGCGGCGGCTGCGCGCGAGGCGGTGTACTGCGCGCTCGGCGAGCAGGCTCGCGCGCGGCTCGCCGGCGGCGAGGACGGCGTGATCGCCGACGCGACGTTCGGCGACCGGCGGCTGCGCGCGGCGTTCCTCGCGGGCCTCGGCGCCGAGCGGCGGTTGCTGCGCGCGGTCGAGTGCCAGGCGAGCGCGGCGCTGCGCGCGAGCCGGGCTCAGGAACGCGCGCCGGCTGAGGCACGCGGCTCGGATGCCGGCGCCGAGGTCGCGGCGCGCCTCGGTGCGAGCCACGAGGGCTGGGACGAGCTGACCGACGACGTGGTCGTGACGCTGCGAACCGGCGCCGAAGCCGACGCGCTCGTCGACCAGCTCGCCGACTGGCTGGACACGCGCCACCCGCTCGCGCGCGCCTAGCGGGATCTTCGCGGCGGGAAGTTTCACAGGCGGCCGCGCGGCTGCAATATAACGTGCGGCGGCGTGCGTATCGACCATGTGATCTACGCCACGAGTGACCTCGACGTCGCGGCCGCGCGGATCGAGTCGCAGCTCGCCGTGCGGGTCGTGGCCGGCGGGCGCCACGAGGGACTCGGGACGCACAACCGGATCGTGCCGCTGGGCAACGGCTACCTCGAGCTGCTGGCGGTCTACGACGCCGAAGAGGCGACGCGCTCGGCGCTCGGCTCGGCGCTGCAGGCGCGGCTCGAGCAGGCGGGCGACGGGCTCATGGCGTGGGCGGTCGCCGTCGACGACGTCCAGCCGACCGCCGCGCGCCTGAACACCTGGGTCAGCACGATCGCGCGCGAGGGCCTGACCGCACAGCTGACCGGCTTGCTGGAGGCGATGCGCGAGCCGTTTCTGCCCTTCTTCGTGGCGCGCGCGCCGGGGGTGCCCGACCCCGGTCGCGGTGCAGACACCGGCGGCATCAGCTGGATCGAGGTGTCAGGCGACGAAGAGCGCCTCGCGCGCTGGCTCGGCGGGGCCGAGCTGCCCGTCCGGATCAGCCCCGGCCCCGCGGCCGTATGCGCCGTCGGAATCGGCGAGCGCGAGCTGCGCACGCCGGCGGAGGCGCGCGGCGCGGGCTGAGCACGGCCGCGTGCGATCGACAATTCGTCGAGTCGGCTCCGCATCGCCGATCTGCGGCGTTGCGGCCGGTGCGGCCGGCCGATGCCAACGCCGCTCGAATACCGCTCACGGCCGTCCTGTCGGGCGCGCCGGCGACACCCGCCGTCGCAGCGCGCCGAAGAAGGCTCCGGATCACCGCAGGGACCTCCGCGTACGGGACCGCCGAGCGGATGAAGAATGCAAGCCGCGCGAGCGCGCCAAGCCGGCGGCGCGTTTGAGACGGGTCGCAGCCGGTGAAGATCCGGCCAGGTCTCGTTTTCTGCCGATGAGGAGGCTTCATATGCTTGGCGACGCCGTCCCCCCGCTGCTGCTCGCGGCAGCCGGCATCGTCCTGTGGATCTCGGCGGCCGTCGCCTCCGCCGGCGCAGCGATCCAGGCCAACGGCGTGACCCTCCTGCTCGCGGGCCTGCTGTGGCTCGTCGCCGAGCTGCGCTACGCGCGCGGCAGCGCGGCGGCCGAGGAGCCGGTCCTCGTGCGCGACCGGCGCCGCTGAGGCATCACAGCTCGGGAGCGCGCGGAAAGAGCGCGATCAGCACTCCCGCCGACTGCACCATCAGCATCGGCCCCTTCGGCGTCGCCTCCCACAGCGCGGAGCGAAAGCCGTCGCTCGGGATCGTGAACGCGCCGTAGGTCGTGTCGTCGGTGCCGACGTACCAGACGAAGTCGGTGTCGCCGGGCGGCGCGTCCTCCTTGGGCTCGGCCTTCTGCAGCGCGCCGCTGAACATGGCGATCAGCGGCGCGTCGGGCCGCGCGGAGCGCAGGGTCACCGTCCAGTACTCGCCCAGCCGCGCGTGCAGCGCAGCCACGACGCCGTCGTGGTCAAGGCTGTCGTTCATGCGTCCTTTCTGCGACGTCGATCAGGCCGATGGCTGAGATCGCGTCCGGTCCACGTAGCGCGCCTGGTCCCAGAACGCCAGGAGCAGCGGCACGGAGACGATGAAGTTGTAGGTGTAGTGCAGGTAGGGGCGGTCCAGCGGCGACCCGATCAGGCCGTACTGTCCCATGATGCCCGCCGCGCCGCCCGACAGGTAGACCGTGTGCTCGACGACGTACAGCCAGAACAGGTACAGGTGCTCGATCTCGTGCAGGCTGGCGGCCACGAACGCGACCCACAGCCAGACGTTGCGCCCGCGCAGGATCACCGCCAGCAGGCCGAGGCTGATCCACAGCGCGGTGTCGGCGAAGAAGTGGACGGTCTCGAAGTCCAGCTGGCCGATGACCCCGTGCGAATCGGCCAGGGCGCCGCCGGTGACCGCCAGCTGCACGACCTGCGTCGAGTGCTCGACCATGTGCAGGCTCTGCAGGATCACCATGAGGCCGAAGCTCGCGAAGACGGCGTTGACGGAGAACTTGAAGCGCGCCTCCATCACGACGAGCGGCGCCCACGGTGCCAGAAGCGCCAGCCAGATGAGCCACAGCCGCCCATCGCCGAGCCCGATCGTCACCGGCAGCGTCGCCAGCGAGATCGCCGCCGCGATGCGCTGCCAACGGCCGGGCACGCGCTCGAAGCGCAGCGCGTGCGGGATGCGTGGCAGCCGCTCGTCTGAGCGCACCCGCACGCCCTCGGTCGACGGGCCCAAGATGCGCCGCGCGCGCAGCGTCGTGCGCACGATGTAATACCCGAAGCACACGACCACGATCGCCGACACCACCGCGGCGACCCAATGCCGGTTGACCTCGTCGCGCGTCAGCTTCGGGCCGAGCACCGGGACGTAGATCGCCATGTAGGCAAGCGCGACGGCGACGATCTCGGTCACGATCGCGACGCCCATGAGGCGGCGGTCGACGACGAGCCTGCGCGGCGGTGGCGCGATGTGACCGGCGTCAGCTGCGCTCGTGGACATCTCCCTCCTCGAGGCTCAGGTCGTTGACAAGGGCGCCGCGCTGAACGCGATCAGGACGGTCGGACACCAGATCACGATGGTGCGCACCTCGTCCGCGTCGACGTCTGCCGGCAGCATCTGGTTGTAGCTGCCCAGGGTAGAGCGGATCACTCCGGCGTCGCGGTACTTCGCCTGGCGCGCGTCCAGTGTGGACTTGACGTTCGGCGCGCGGCTCAGCCAGACGCGCAGCCCTGGGCTGGCTGCCGTGTAGAAGTCCTGGAAGCGCAGCGCGAGCCGCCCCGAAGGCAGCCGGTGCAGCTCGACGGTGCCCTCGCCGTGCTTCTGGACGCGGTGGAAGCGCCCGCGCGCAAGCATCGACGCGTCGGTCATCCCGGACAGCCGCGGCTCCTCGAGCGCGGTGTCGACCTGCTGTCGGACCGTGACCTGCCAGCGGCCGGTCGCCGTCACCTGCAGCTTGCCCGACCCCTTGCCGGTCGAGGTCTCGACGCCGACGTCGGGGCAGCTGCGGGCCGCCAGGACCTGCGCGTCCTGCGACGGCCGTCCGACGGACATCCGGAAGTCACCCGACGTGCAGCGCCACTGGATGCGCCACTGGATCGCCGCCGGCGCGATCGCGAAGCTGCGCTCGGCCGATCCCTGGCCGGCGAACTGCGCCACGCGCTCCCAGCGCGGCTGCGCGTGGCGCTCGTTGCGGGCCTCACCCGTACGCGAGATCGGCACGAACGCCGAGTCGTCCTCCCCCTCGGGATCGCCCATCATCATGACGGCCCCCACGCCCGCCGGCAGCGCCACGGCCAGGAACACGAGGGGGAGGGCCAGCTTGGCTATCGCGGCTCGCACGGCCGCCTACTCGTGCGCGCTCACGCCGTCCGGCGACGCCGTGCCAGCGCCGCCACCACCGTCGCCACGCCGAGCACGATCAGCACGACGCCGCCGACGCGCAGCAGCGTCTTTGCGGTGCTCGACAGCCGGGGCGGATCGTTGAAGGCGACCACGCCGCGAGCGATGTCCTGCTTGGCCGTGCGCACGCTGCCGCCGCGCGTATCCGTCCATACGGCATATGCGCGCCTGTCGGTCGACAGCAGGCCCAGCCGGCTGCCCAGGTCGGGCATCCCGCGCTCCAGTCCGAAGCCGATCCGCGAGCTGAACGGGCGGTCGGAGACCTCGACGTGCGGGATGAACGTCTTGCCCTCGTCGAACGAGGCCTGCAGCGAGGTCTTGTTGAGGACGTTCGTGCGGTCGTCGCGGCGGTCGTAGTACAGGACGTCGAGCCGACCGTTCGGTGCCACGGAGAGCGCGGGCAGGTACTGCGCCGTGCCGTCCTGGCGGGGCGTGTCGTTGACGCGCACCGGCCCGCTCCACTCGCTGCCGCCCTCCGGCAGCGACCACAGCATCACGTCGGCGTCGCCGTGGCGGCCGTCGTGGAAGGCCGCATAGAGCCGCCCGCTGCTCGGGTCCACCGCGATCGACGGCGCCGGCGGCGTGAACACGATGAACCGCTCTGTCGGCGTCAGCCGGCGCTCGACGACGGATTCGCGCCAGGTGGCGCCGTTGTCCGTCGAGCGCGCCAGGACGAGCTGCCAGTCGCCGTCGTAGGGCGGTCCGCCGCGGCCGCGGTGGCCGCCGCCGTAGTCGAGCACGTCGTCGCCGAGGTCGAGGTACACGACGTTGAGCTCGCCGGACCGGCCGACGGCGGGCGATGGCGCGACCACGCGCTCGCGCGACGCGCTGCTGGCGCGCGTGGGCTCGGTCCAGTTCACGCCACCGTCGTCGGAGCGGATCGCCATGATCGGGTTGCCGGTGTTCGAGAACGTGTAGAGGCCGATCTCGTCGGCCTTCAGCCACGTCAGGAAGATCCGGTTGGGCGCCGTCGGGTCGGCGGTCAGCCGCACCTGGAACGAGCGCGGGCCGAGCGGCGTCCGGATCGGCGGCGCGAGCGTCTCACCGCCGTCGGTGGAGCGCGAGATCCAGACGTTGTTGGGCGCGTTGGCGCGGCCCTTGAGCGTCACGTAGGACACGAACAGCGTCCCGTCGGACGAGAATGCCGCATCCGGGGCATAGCACTTGGGCTCCTCGCCCGCCGGCGCTGGGATGCCCGTCTGCGTCCAGCGCCCGCCGCCGTCGAACGACACGCTGAGCGAGCAAGAGTACGCCGGCGAGTCGATCCGGTTGGTCTCGACGAGGTTCTCACCGTCGACCGGATTGCGGACGATCGTCGGCGAGTTGTTGGCGCTCAGGTCGCGCGGGTTCGATGCGCTGTCGTTGATCGCGAGGTTCGGCCCGAGCGCGCGCGCCTCGCGTGGCGTGTCGTAGGCGGAGGAGACGAGGATCGCGCCGATGCCGGCGGCGACGAGCGCGATCGCGACGACGAGCAGCGGCAGCATCTGGCTCCCGCCGCCGTGGCCACGGTAGCCGCCGCGCGTGCGGCGCGCGGACTCCCTGTCGCGCTCGGTCGTCGTGCTCATCGGCTCGTCCCCCGGTTGCCGCTGGTCTGCGCGCTGCGGGCCCTCGCAGCGCTGGTCGTCCTCGGCGGAAGGGCCCCGCGGTTGGTGATCTTGCCGCCGAACGACACGATCTCACAGCTGTTCAGCCGGTCGAACCTGTCGGCGCGGACGCGGTCGCGACCCGGTCCGCAGGCGATCCGGTCGCGCTCGCCGTTGCGGGCCTCGATCGAGTCGTTGCCGCGCCCGCCGTCGATGATGTTGCGCCCGCCGCCGCCGATGATGCGGTCCGTGCCGGCCTCGCCGTACAGCCGGTCGTTGCCCGCGCCGCCGAGCAGGCGGTCGTTGCCCGAGCCGCCGGCGATCATGTCGTTCTCGGTGCCGCCGTCGAGCCGGTCGTTGCCCGAGCCTCCGAAGAGCTGGTCGCGACCCTCGCCACCGTCGATCCGGTCGGCGCCGCTGCCGCCGACGACCTTGTCGTTGTCGTCATCGCCGCGCAGCGTGTCGTTGCCGCCCTGCCCGTCGATGCAGTCGCGGCCGGCGAAGCCGCGGATCGTGTCGTTGCCGCCGAAGCCGAAGATCTCGTCGCCGGCGATGGAGCCCATGATCGTGTCGGCGGCGCTCGTGCCGACCGAGCGGTTCGCGCAGGGTCCCGCCCGCAGCGACTCGCCCTCGGACTTCGGCGTCACCGGGCCCGCGGCCAGCGGCGCCGGCGCCGTCGGCGGCGGCGGCGGCGGCGAGTTGTCGCTCTTGAAGATCCATGCGCGACCCTGGCCGCCGAACGGGCCGGAGGCGAAGTACGCCGACACCGCGAAGTCCAGGAAGCCGTCCTTGTTGATGTCGCCCATCGGAGTCAGGCCGACGCCGAAGCCATCGCCGGTCTTGCCCTCCGGATGGGGGATCGTCATGAGGTTCTTGTCGAGCGTCGCGTTCATGAAGTTGACATCGGGCATCGTGTTCTGCGACGCCTCCGTGAAGTTGTCGAACCTGAACCCGCCGACGAGCACCTCGTTGGCCGGTGCGCCGGGACCGCCGACGATGTCGCCGACGCCGGTCTGAGAGCCGCCGAAGTTGCCGCCGATGTACGGCTCGGGGTCGTTGAGCATC
>DATMJM010000377.1:0-3583 GCA_035553935.1 Solirubrobacteraceae bacterium | reverse complement strand
ACCTCGGGCGTGAAGGCCTCCGGGGTCCAGCTCGTCCGGTCGCGGATGTCGGCCCACTCGCCCTCCATCAGCGCACGGAACGTGTCGCGCCAGGCCACCTCGTGCGGCGAGTCGACGAGCACGCCGTCGACGTCGAAGATCGCCCCGCGATAACCCTGCTGCATCGTCATTCGCCCCCCATCGTGTCGGTGGCGTGGCCCACGGGGTCGCCGGTCGTCGTCGTGAGGTCGAACGTGCAGCGCTCGCCGGGCCCGAGCTCGCGCACGTCGTCGCCGACGCCGATCTTGATCTTGCGGCTGAAGCCGCCGGTGGTGACGACGGTCAGGCGGTTGTCGCGCAGCTTCACGCGGATCGGCGTCCCGTGGATCAGCATCGGGAACGTCAGGCCGTCCAGCCGCTCGGGCAGCGTCGGCGCGAAGTACAGGACGCCGTCGCGGATCTCCGCGCCGGTGTAGGCGCGCTGGACGAGGTCGACGGTGCCGGCCATCACGCCGAGGTGGATGCCCTCCTTCGTCGTGCCGCCCTGCACGTCGCCGACATCGCTCTCCAGTGCGACGAGGAAGCGCTCCCACGAGTGATCGGGATCGATGTGGGCGAGCACGCCGGCGTGCGCGATGTAGCTCAGCGTCGAGCCGTGCGAGGTGCGCACGTCGTAGTACTCGATGTTGCGCCGCGCGCTGTCGGGCCCCCACTCGTAGCCGAGGCGCGCGAACAGCGCGGCGATCTCGTCGGGCGAGAAGAGGAAGAACAGCAGGACGACGTCGGCCTGCTTTGCGAGCTTGTAGCGGTCGGGATGGTCGCCCTCCGCGCGCAGGATCCGGTCCAGGCGCTGGATGTTGCGGTGCCGTGCGCGGTAGCCGTCCCAGTCGAGCTCCTCGAGGTCCTCGTAGCCCTCGAACTGGCTGATGATGCCGTCGGCGTGGAAGGGCACGTACATCTTGTGGCTCATGTCCTGCCAGCGCGCGATCTCCTCGTCGGTAAGGCCGATCTTCGCGCGCAGCGTGTCGCGGCGGCGCTCGGTCAGCAGCCCGAGGACGACCTGCGCCTGCTCGCAGATCCACGCCACCATGACGTTCGTGTAGGCGTTGTTGCGCAGCCCGTGCTCGTCGGCTCCCGGGTACTTCTCGTGAAACTCGTCGGGGCCCATGACGCCGTGGATCTCGTAGCGGTCGCGGCCGGCGTCGTAGTGCGCGATCGAGCTCCAGAAGCGCGCGATCTCGAGCATCATCTCGGCACCGTGGTCGCGCAGGAAGTCGAGGTCGTCCGTCGCCTGGTGGTAGTGCCAGACGTTGTAGAAGATCGCCGCGTTGACATGCCGCTGGCGGTGGCTGAGGTCCGGGTCCCACATGCCCGACAGCGGGTTGAGGTGCACGACCTGCGTCTCCTCGCTGCCGTCGCTGCCGCTCTGCCACGGGAACATCGCCCCGGTGTACCCAGCCTCGCGCGCGGCGGCGCGTGCCTCGCCGAGGCGCCGGTAGCGGTACATCAGCAGCTCGCGCGTGATCTCCGGCAGCCGCACGGTGAGGTAGCGGAGCACGTACAGCTCGTCCCAGAAGACGTGGCCGCGGTAGGCCTCGCCGTTGAGCCCGCGAGCCGGCACGCCGGCGTCGTGGTTGGTGGTGTGCAGCGAGCAGACCTGCAGGATGTGGGAGATGTGCAGGCGCAGCAGCTGCTGGACGTGCGGGTCGCCGGGCAGGTGCAGGTCGCTGGAGCGCCACAGCTCGTCCCAGGCGCGGGCGTGGCGGCCCAGCGCCTCCTCGAAGTCCGGGTAGCGGCGGGCGGACTTGCCGGCGTTCGTCAGCGGCTCGTTGATCGCGCGGTCGCGCGAGGTGTAGAACGAGACGAGCTTCTCGACACGCAGCGGCTCGCCCTGGCGCAGCTCGAAGCCGAGCACCTGCTGGATGTAGTCCTCGACCTGGAAGAGCGACCGCTTCACCTCCAGTGCGCGGTCGCCGTCGAAGACGCGCGTGCGGACGGCCGCGGAGACGTAGATGTTCGACTGGCGCGTCTGCAGCAGGAGGGCGATGATCTCCGGGCCGAACGTGCGCGGCGAGACCCCGTCGAGGTGGCGCCCCTCCAGCGCGCCGTAGCGCTCCACGCCGCCGTTGGTCACGCGGCCGTCGATCGCCGACACGACCTCGATCGAGCCCGACCAGTTCTCGGCGGTGAGCGTCCACTCCATCGCCGCCTGGTGGGAGTGCGCCATGCTGGCAAAGCGGCGGCTGCGCAGCGACGTCTCGCGGCCGGAGCGGTCGCGGAAGCGCAGCTCGCGGATGAGCATCGCCGTGGCGATGTCGTACTCGTGGCGGTAGTGCAGCAGCTCGACGTTGTCGAGCCGGATCGCGTCCTCGCCCTCGATCTTCAGCTTCAGGACGAGCCAGTTGGGGAGGTTGACGAGGTCCTCGTTGAGGACCGGCCGGCCGCTCATGATCGTGGTCTCGCGGTTGTAGAGACCGTGGGCGTAGGTTCCGGGGTAGTGGACGCTCCCGGCGTCCTCCCACTCGGCCGCTCCGCGCGTGCAGAAGTAGCCGTTGCCGGTCGACGTCAGCGCCTCGCGCAGGCCTTCGTCGTGCGGATCGAACCCGTCATAGGCCAGCGCGCGCTCGTCCACGCGGCGTGACGCTAGCGCACCGTCATCGTGCAGGCGGTCTCAGGTGCAGGCGAGCCCCCGCCGCGACCGCGGACGGCGGGGAGTCGCGAGCGCCCGGGGGGACAGCGCCGATCAGAACGGGATGTCGTCGTCGGCCGGCGGGCGCCCTCCGCCGGACGGCACGGGCTGGAAGTCGTCGGTGTTCGCCGGGACGTCGGAGCGCGGCGTGAAGCCGTTGGACTGACCCCCGCCGCCGCTGTCGTCGCGGCCGCCGAGGAACTGCACGGAGTCGGCCACGATGTCGACGGCCTGGCGCTTGCCGCCGCCCTCGGTCTCCCACTCGCGCCACTCCAGCCGCCCGTCGATCGCGACGGGCCGGCCCTTGGCGAGGTAGCGGGCGCAGTTCTCGCCCTGCGCGCCCCAGACGGTGACGTCGAAGTAGTTTGGCTTGTCCTCCCAGTCGCCGCTCGCGCCCTTGCGGCGCGTGTTGCACGCGACGCGCAGCTTGCAGACCGACGTTCCGCTGGGCAGGTTGCGCAGCTCCGGGTCGGTGGTGAGATTGCCGGTGAGGACCACTCGGTTGATGTTTGTCGCGGCCATCTACGGCCTCCTCCTTCGGGGACGAACAACTCCTGCGGCGAGTCTAGACCCGGCATCGGAGGGCACGGGCGCGCACGCCGCTCCTTCCGCGCTTTTGTCACAGGGCCGCGCGCAAGCGCGCGCTTCTGACGCGTGCTGCTGGGCTAGGCGGCGGCGTTGGCGGGCTCCGCGACGGGCGCGGGAGACTCGCTCGGGGCCGCCTCGACGATGCCCGTGGGGCGCGGCTCGGGCCGGTTGGCCGGGGGCGCCGGAGTGCCCGGCGCGAGCTTGATGATGCGGAAGCGCACCACGCCGTCGGAGATCCGCAGCGTGCGCTGCAGCGTCTCGAGCACGTCGCGCGTCGCGTGGAACTGCAGCAGGTGGTACTCGGCATCGCCCTTGTGCCGGATCTCG
>DATMJM010000376.1:0-2239 GCA_035553935.1 Solirubrobacteraceae bacterium | reverse complement strand
GCCTCACGGCGCTCACGCTGGCGCTCGTCGAGGGGCACGCCTGGGGCTGGGGCTCGCCCGAGATCCTCGCGCTGTTCGCGGTCGCCGCCGGCGGCCTGGTCGCGTTCGCCCGCATCGAGCAGCGCGTCAGGGCCCCGATGGTCGACTTCAGCTTCTTCGGCTCGCGCACGTTCCTCGGCGCGAACATCGTGGCGTTCATCGTCTCGTTCGCGATGCTCGGCATGTTCTTCTTCCTGACGCTGTACATGCAGAACGTGCTCGGCTACTCGCCGCTGGAGGCGGGCGTGCGGTTCCTGCCGACGACGCTCATGGTCATCGTCGTGGCGCCGATCGCCGGGCGGCTGACCGACAGCATCGGCCCGCGCCCGCTCATCACCGCCGGGCTGGCGCTCGTCGCCGTCGCGCTGGTCTGGCAGTCGTTCCTGACCGAGTCGACCGGCTTCGGCTTCCTCTTCCCCGGGTTCGTGGCGATGGGCATCGGGATCGCGCTCGTCATGTCGCCGATGAGCACCGCGGCGATGAACGCGGTGCACCAGAGCAAGGCCGGCGTCGCCTCCGGGATCCTCTCCATGAGCCGGATGGTCGGCGGCACGCTCGGCGTCGCGGTCCTCGGCACCTTCATCGGCGGCACCGTGTCGCAGGCGGACTTCGTCGCCTCGCTCGGCGAGGGTCTGCTGATCGGCGGGATCATCGCCGCGGCGGGCGCCGTCGTCGCCTGGACGCTCATCTCACCGGAGCTGGCGGGCGGCGCGCTGCGCACCGCCCCCGCCACCGGCGAAGCGACGCCGCCGGCCGAACCGGCGCCCGAGGCCGCCGGCGCCTAGCCACGGCCCGCGCGCGGCGGCATCATCTCGCCATGCGCCGCATCGCCGTCGTCGGCCCCGGCGGGGCAGGCAAGTCGACGTTCTCCCGCGAGCTCGGGCAGCGGCTCGCCATCGCGGTCGTCCACCTCGACCGGCACTTCTGGAATCCGGGATGGGTGGCCACGCCGCGTCCGGCGTGGCGCGCGGCGCAGGCCGAGCTGCTCGCCGGCGAGGCCTGGATCGCCGCGGCAACTACGGCTCGACGTTCGACGTGCGGATGGCGCGCGCGGACACGGTGATCCTGCTCCAGCCGCCGCGCCTCGTGTGTCTGGCCGGCGCGCTGCGCCGGGCCGCCGCCAACCGCGGCCGTGACGTCCAGGCGGCGGGCTGCCCCGAGCGGGCGAGCCTCGAGTTCCTGCGCTGGATCTGGCGCTACCCGCAGCACGGCCGACCGCGCCTGGATGCTGCGATCGACCGTCATCGCGACCACCTGCGGGTCGTCGAGCTGCGCTCGCGGCGCGCGGCGCGGGCGTTCCTCGACGGCCTCGACGATCCGCGCCCGGCCGTCGGCGCGTAGGATCCACGCCGACCGAAACGCAAGCGAACCAAGGGGTAGCAACGACCGTGGCCGTAGATCTCAGCCAAGTCTCAACCGTCCAGACGCAGCCGGGCGAACTGCCGGCGACGATGACGGCCTGGGTCATTCGCCAGGAGCGCGAGGGCGAGCCGAAGGACGCCTTCCAGATCGAGGAGATCGAGGTCCCCGAGCCGCAGGCCTTCGAGGTCGTCGTGCGCGTCATGGCCGCCGGCGTGAACTTCAACAACGTCTGGGCCTCGCTCGGCAAGCCGGTCTCCGTCTTCGACTCCCATCCCGACGAGGACCACCACATCGGCGGCTCGGACGCGTCGGGGGTCATCTGGAAGGTCGGCCCGGGCGTCACGCGCTGGAAGGTCGGCGACGAGGTCGTCATCCACTGCAACCAGGCCTCCTACGAGGACGTCGAGGTCCACGGCCTCGACCCGCTCGCCGCCCCGAGCCAGCAGATCTGGGGCTACGAGACGACCTGGGGCTCGTTCGCGCAGTTCTGCAAGGTCCAGGCCCAGCAGCTGCTCGCCAAGCCCGAGCACCTGTCGTGGGAGGAGGCCGCGTCCTACGGGCTGACGTACTTCACCGCCTACCGCATGCTCATGGACCAGTGCGACCTGCAGGCCGGCCACAAGGTTCTCATCTGGGGCGCGGCGGGCGGCCTCGGCGTGTTCGCGACGCAGCTGTGCGCGCTGACCGGCGCCGACTGCGTCGGCGTCGTCTCCAGCGACGAGAAGGGCGAGCTCGTCAAGCAGCTCGGCGCGGTCGACTACATCAATCGCAACGACTTCGCCGGCATGATGCGCAAGGGCGGCGAGACGCCCGACGAGGAGAAGGCGCGGTTCAAGGA
>DATMJM010000375.1:0-9816 GCA_035553935.1 Solirubrobacteraceae bacterium | reverse complement strand
AGCATGGCGTCGTCGAACGGCTACACCGGCCAGCAGGCCTCGGACCTGTACATCGCCGATGGCACGCTCGACGACTGGCTGTGGGGCGCCGAGGGCGTGTTCGCGTTCACGTTCGAGATGTATCCCAGGACGTCGAGCCCCGGCTTCTACCCCGCCGACGAGGCGATCGCGGCGCAGACGGCGCGCAACCGCGAGGCCGTCCTGCGGCTGCTCGAGATCGCCGACTGCCCGTACCGCGCGATCGGCAGGCAGGCGGTGTACTGCGGCGCCGCTGCCGCGCCGCAGCCGCAGCCGCCGCCGCCGGCCGCCGTCGCCGCGCCACCCCCGCCGGCCAACCGGCCGCCGGCGCCGGGCGCGCTCGCGACGGCGCTGACGTCACGCGCCCGCGTCACCCGCGACGGTCGGGTGCGCCTGCGCCTGCGGTGCCGCACGACCGCGGCGCGCGGTTGCCGCGGCACGGTCACGCTCAGGACGCGCCTGCCGGGCGGTCGCGGGCGCACGACCACGATCGCCCGCGCGAGCTACGTGGCGGCCGCGGACACGCGCAGGACCGTGACGATGCGCCTGCGCGCATCCGCCCGCCGGGCGCTGCGGGCGCGCGCCAGGCTTGCCGCCACGGTCGCCGTCACGACGCGCCAGCCGGACGGCTCCTCACGGTCACGCAGCCGGCACGTCGCGCTCGTGAGACGCTGACCGACGATCCGGTTTGAAATCGCCTCTGCGTGAGCAATACGCTGCCACTGCCCAACCTGGGCACTGATGATCTTGCAGCCGCCGCGTCGCGCTGCGGCGTGGCCGAGCGTCGGGGGTGTGCCATGCATATGCGTCGGGGTGCGACCGTTGTGATCGGTGCGGTGTTGGCCGCTTGTCTGCTCGTGCCGGGGGCGACGCTGGCCACTCCTGGCCAGCACGGCGGTGACGAGGGGCACCTGACCGGAACGGGCGAGTACGGCAAGATCAAGCTCGTCGGGCAACTCGAGGTGACGCAGACCGAGGGCCTGGTGGCCGACGTCGCCGCGCTCGGCGACTACGCCTATCTCGCCAACTGGGGCGAGCCGGACTGCGCCGGTCCGGAGAAGGGCGGCGTCAACACGCCGGACGCGGGCGCGTGGGTGATCGACATCTCCGATCCCGCCAACCCGAAGGAGGTCGGCTTCATCGCGATGCCGCAGGACACGCGACCGGGCGAGGGCATGCAGGCCGTCCACATCGAGACCTCCAAGTTCACCGGTGACGTCCTCGTGATGAACGCCGAGGCCTGCGGCAAGAACTACAAGGGCGGGTTCATGCTCTATGACGTGACCAACCCGCTCAAGCCCGTCAAGCTCAAGCAGGGCTTCGGCGATCGCACCGGCTCTGACGCCCACCAGACGCACAGCGCGTTCGTGTGGCAGTCCGGGACCAGGGCGTACCTCGTCACGCAGGACGAGGAGGATCTCGAGGACGTCGACATCTACGACATCACCAACCCGCGGCGTCCGCGGCTGATCACCGAGCTGAACCTCAACACCTTCGGCGTTGCGCAGCCCGCGCTGAACCTCACGGACTCCAGCCTGCACGACATGACCGTCAAGTGCATGACGAGCGGGACGTACGCGGGCAAGTGCATCATGATCGCGTCCTACTGGGACGGCGGGTACGTGCTGCTGGACGTCACGAACCCGGCCAGCCCCACGTACCTGTTCGACACCGACTTCGCGAACATCGATCCGGAGCTCGCCGACCCGAGCAACGCGCTGGTGCCGGCCGGGAGCCGCGCGCTGACGCCGGAGGGCAACGCCCACCAGGCCGAGTTCACGTCCGACAACCGCTTCTTCATCGGCACCGATGAGGACTTCAGCCCCTTCCGGGCGCGGGTCACCACGGACGACGGCAGCGTGTACGACGCCGGCGAGTTCGGCTGGACGGTCCCGATCAACGAGCTGTACGGGACGCTGAACGGACCGACGGTCTTCGGCGGGTACGGCTGCGCGGCAGATCGCGGATCGATTCCGAACGCGTCGACGCTCGGGACGCTCGCAGAGGGTGAGGAGGCGATCCTCGTGCTGCAGCGCGGGCCGGTCGCCGATCCAAGTCAGACGCAGGCCGCCTGCTTCTTCTCCGAGAAGGTCGAGACGGCCCAGCTGCTCGGCTACGACGCGGTGATCATCGCCAACCACCACTCGGGCGCACTCGGCGGCGAGGGTCCGAACGCGTACTTCTGCGGGGGCCAGGGACACGTCTTCGAGATCGAGATCTCGGCGCTGTGCATCGGTCACACCGCGATGCACGAGCTGTTCGACGACCCCAACGCGGCGGACAACTACGCCTATCCGGAGAGCGTGCCGGCGGTCGGCACCGTCGGCGACAGGATCTCGACCACGACGCAGTTCGACGGCTGGGGCTACGTCCACCTGTTCGACGCCGCCACCGGGGAGGACCTCGACACGTACGCGATCCCGGAGGCGATGGACCCGGCGTACGCCTCGGGGTTCGGCGACCTGTCGGTGCACGAGGTTGCGACGGACCCGACCGACCCGAGCCTCGCGTACCTGGCGTACTACGCCGGCGGCCTGCGCGCCGTCCAGATCCAGTGCTCGGATCCGGCCGACACCGCGACGTGCAGGCTCGTCGAGGTCGGCGGCTACCTCGACCCCGAGGGCAACAACTTCTGGGGCGTCGAGGTCATCCCGAATCCGGCCGACGATCCGGACGTCCAGGGCGACGAGGTGCTCATCCTCGCCAGCGACCGCGACTACGGGCTGTTCATCTTCCGCGACCCGTGATCACGTGGTGCAGCGCGCCGCTCGGCTCGACGCCGGGCGGCGCGTCTGCGCCGGAGGGGTCACCGGCGCGCGAGCCACCGTCATCTCGCGAGCGTGATGGTGCGCGACGAGGTATCCAGCGCCGTGCCGCCGCGATCGTGCAGCGACGCCGTCACGCGAAGCGCTGGCGGGCGCCGAGCGCGTCGAAGCTGCGCGCGTGCCCGGCCGTCGAGGCGCAGCGCCAGCGTCGTGCCGCGCCCGGCGCGGATGGCACGGCCGGCACTGGCGACGGTGCGACCGGCCATGCGGATCGAGACGCGCAGGACGCCGGCACGCGGCGCGCGCACGCGCAGGCGCAGTCGCGCTCCTGCTGCCAGCCGGCGGCTGCGGGCATGCCGCGACGTCGACACCGTGAGCGATGACGACGGCGCGGCGGCACGCCGCCGCGGGCGCGCCGGCGGCAGCGCCGCTGCCGCCGCGCCCGTCGCCGGCGGAAGCGCGAACGGCAGCGCGGCGGCAGGCGCCGTCGGCGCAGGCACGGCGGGCGGCAGCACCGCCGGCGACGTGGTCGCCGCCGCCCGGCGGTCGGCGACCGCGGCTTCCGCGAGCTCGGCCTCGGCGAGGTGGAACGCGTCGATGGCTGCATGCGAGACGGCGCCGTGGCCCCAGGCGACCGGGCCGGCCGGCAGGATCAGCTGCTCGACGCGGGCGGCCGGATCGAGCGCGCGCTGCGCGGAGGGGAACGACGTCGCCTGCGACGGCGCCAGCAACCAGTCCTGTTCGCCGAGCGCGACGAGCACGCGCGCTGTGACCGGCTGGTGCGCGGGGCTCATGGCGGCGAGGTTCTCGGCTCCGAACGCGGCGACGGCGAGGTTGTGCGTCGCGCTCGGCCCTGTCGTCCAGCGCCCGCCGGTGAAGGGATCATGGGCCTGCTCGGCCGCGAGCGCAGGCAGGTCGGTCGGGCCGCTCTGGCTCACGACGCAGTCGACATCGACCGGACGCCGTGCCGCGGCGAGCAATGCGAGGTGCGCTCCCGCGGAGGTGCCGACGATGCACAGCGGCCGCTCGGCGGGGATCCGCGCGCGGATGTGGTCGATGACCGCCACGGCGTCGTCGATCGCCTCGCCGCACGCCCGGTAGCTCGCGTTGACGGTACGCCAGCCGCGGGCGCGCCAGCGATCGGCGTCTGCGCGCATCCCGGCCGCCGCCCAGGAGCCGCTGAGCGTCCATCCTCCTCCGTGCAGCAACAGGACGACGCCGCGCTCCTCGCCGCCGCCCGTCAGCGGCGCCCCGGTCTCGCTGTAGGCCGGCCCGGGCGCGCCGAGCGCGCCGGTCGTCACGCCCTCGGGCAGCGGCTGCCCCGCCGCTCCTGTGACCGCCGCGCAGATCGAGTCGCGGCCGCCGGTGTTCATGCCACCGTCGGCGATCGCGTCGACGGCTACGCCCTGCGGCCCGAGCGCCTGGGGAAGCCCGGCGTCCCCCAGCGGCAGCGCGGCGGTCGCCAGCCCGCCGGGAATCCACGACGACGCGACGCGCTGCCAGGCGCCGGTGCCGGTACGGCGCAGGACCTCCACGACGCCGGTCGCCCAGCCGCGCATGCCGGGGGCCGGAACCGCACGCCGACGGGTCGCCTCGGACGCGGCGGCGGCGGTCGCGCCCGTCTCACCGCGCGTGTCGACGTCATGCCGGCTGCAGGCTGCCGCCGGCGCGGAGCCGAGGACGTGCGTCTGAAGACAGGTGACGAGGCGAAACTCGCCGCCCGGTGGCAGCTCGACGGCGGGCGCCGTCATCGCGACCTCCACGTCGGCGGCTCCGATCTGGGTGCGCAGATGCGCCTCCCCGAGCGAGTCGCCGGCGCCGGCGGCGAGCGGCATGATCGGCTGCGTGCTCGCGCCGGCGCGCGCGGCAGGCGACGCCGAGGCGAGGACGAGCGTCGCGAGGAGCCACGTGGCCAACCACGACGCGGTCCGTGCGCTGCTCCAGGCCACGGGCCGCCGGCGTCGCGTCACGGCGCGCCCAGGACCTGGAGGGAATGCATCTCCCCGCGGATCTGGCGCGGCCCGTAGCCCGTGAACAGCACGTAGGAATGCAGCGTGCCGTCGCGCGCCGCGATGTCGCTGCGAACGGCGGCGGGAAGACGGGACGCAAGCTGCCAGCGCCCGTCCCGAATGCGTGCGCTCAGCTCGTGATGCCGGCCGCGGCCGCCGCGCGACCAGTCGAGCTGCACGCGCACGACTCCGCGAGCGCGCGCGGCGACGCTTCCGCGGGCGATGACGCGGCCGGCGACCAGCTGCGGGCGCTGCGCCACGAGCTCGGCGGAGCGGGCGGCGGCGCGCAGGCGGACCTCCTGGGCACGGGTACGCTCATCGCCGAGGTAGCGGAGAGTGACGATGCCGCTTGCCCGCCGCGCCTGCGCGCGCGCAATCGTGCGCGTGATGCGCTGGCGGCCGCTGCCCGCGCGAATCGGGTGGTCAAACCGCGTGCGCGTCCCCGCCGCCTCGAACGTCACGCGGATCGTGCCCGTCGCGCGCCGGCTGATCGGTGCCAGGATCTCGAGGGCGCGCCGGCGCGTGCGCACCTGCGCAGCCGCGACCTGGAGCTTCGCCGGCTCCGTGGCAAGGCTGCCCGCCGCGGGCGCTGTCGCGGGCTGCTGGACGCCCGGCGCGGTCGCCGGCGCCGCCGGGCCCGGTGCCGCCGCAACGTCGGCCGCACGAACCTCGCTCGCGGGCGGCGGCGCAACGGTGAACGTATGCGCGGCGCTCGTCGCCTCCTCGCCGTTGGCCGCCCGCTGCCGCGCGCGTGCGGTGTACGTCCCGGGGGCGAGCGCCAGCTCATCGCCCGGCGTCGCCGACCACACGTCGGCGTTGCGTGTGGCGGTGAGCTGCCGCGCGGCCGCGCCGCCGGCGGTCGGTCCGGCGAAGACGTCGACCTCGACGACGTGCGCGTCGCCGTCGGAGTCGCCGGCGCGTCCCGCGAAGGTCGGCGTCGCGTCGCCGGTCGTATCGCCGTTCGCGGGTGATGTCAGGGTGACCGCCGGCAGGGTTGCCCGCACGGCGACGAGATGGCCGAAGTACGAGCCCGTGACGGCGCGCAGCGGGTCTCCGGCGAAGCCGTAGCCGTTGTCCGACGTGCCGCGCGACAGTGCGTCGGCACGCATCCGCGCGATGATCTGCGACGGGCTCAGCCCTGCGCACAGACCCCGCTTCCCCGCCTCCCCGAGGCAGAGCGCAACAGCGCCGGCGACGTGCGGGGTGGCCATGCTCGTGCCCGACAGCGTGCGATGTCCGCCGCCCGGCCAGGTCGAGCGGATGCAGCTGCCGGGCGCGGCGATCGTATGGTCGGCCGCAGCGGCCGTCAGCGCGAAGTTCGAGTAGCCGGCGTGCGTGTCGTCGGCGGAGGAGCAGCTGCGCCCGAGGCCGCCGGGACGACCGTCGCTGTCGGACATCGCGGCCACCGTCAGCACCTGCGGGTAGGCCGCCGGCACGTCGGGCTGGGTCGCGTGGTCGAAGCCCCAGCCGCTGTTGCCGGCGGCGACGACGTAGGTCGCGCCGGCCGCAGTCGACGCGCAGACGGCGGCATGCATCGGGTCGCGGGTCGTCGTGCAGGAGCGCAGCGGCGGGCCCGAGGCTCCGAGGCTCATGTTCGCGACCGGCACGTCGTTGGCGCGATCAGCGTCGATCAGGGTGCTCGTCACCCAGTCGATCCCGCAGATGACCTGCGACGTCGTCCCCGACCCGTCGTCGTCGAGCACCTTGACGGCGAGGACGCGCGTCCCGGGGGCGACGCCGACCACTCCGGCGCCGTCGTTGCGCGCGGCGATCGTTCCGGCGACGTGCGTGCCGTGCCCGTGGGCGTCCGCGGCGGGAGCGCTGGGCGCAACGCAGTTGCGGCCGTGGACGGCGTTGAGATCGGGATGGTCGAGGTCGATCCCGGTGTCGAGGACCGCGACGCTGACGCTGCTGTGCGCGCGGGCGGTGGCTGACGTCGCCGCCTCGATCCGGCGTACGCCGCTGGGCGGCAGCGGCTCGCCGGGCGCCAGCGGCACGGCGGTCGCGGCCGTGACGACGCGGTCCCTCGTCACGGAGCCGACGTTGGCGTCCGCGCGCAGCGCGTCGGCCTGTGCGGGTGTCAGGCTGGCCGCGAACCCGCCCACCGCGCTGGAGTAGCGCAGGCGCGCGCGAAAGCCGTGCGACCGCTCGCGGCGCGCGGTGGCCGCAGCGGCGTCGTCGACCGCGTTGTCGTAGAGCACGATGTAGCGCTCGGCAGCCGGCGCGGTGGCTGCCCGCGTCGTCGCCTGCGCTTCGCCCGTGCCGGCAAGCGCGAGCACCCATGCGATCAACCAGAGACGCCTCATACCTGCGTGCGTCGGCGCGCGCCGACGCGAGCGTGACGGCCGTGCGTCGACGTGGACGGATGCCTTGCGATCGGTCGATCCACGTCACCGCGATCCTCGGTGCGCGATGACCGATCCAACGCGTCGTCAGACAGCGGGCCGCGCGCGCGACGCGTCGCTGAGAACAGCTTCGGGCCCGGCGCCCTCGTCGCGCGCTCGTCGGGTGCCGCGGACATGACGGTCACGTGGGGCCGGCGCGTGCCGGCCCCACGTCGTAGCCGCCGGGGATCGTGTCGCGTTGCGGCGTCAGCCGCCGAGCAGTCCACCGATCGGCAGGCCGCTGGGGATGGGCAGGTTGCTCGGGATCGGCAGGTTGCTCGGGATCGGCAGGTTGCCGGGGATCGGCAGGTTGCTCGGGATCGGCAGGCTGCCGGTCGAACCGGGCACGCCGCCGCCGCCGAAGATGCCCTGCAGGATGCCGCTGACGCGGTCGATCGCCTGCTGGACGTGCCCCTGCGCCTGCGTGGGCAGCGTCGAGACGAGGCCCTGCAGCCGGGCGATGCCGGTGCCCATCGCCGAGGTCGCCTTCGCGAGCGCCTTCTGCAGGTGCGGCCTAGCGGCCTCGGAGACGTCGCCGGACTGGATCGCCGACGCGAGGTCGACGACCTCGTCGCTTCCCCCGCTGGAAAGCGCGGAGATCGCGCGAGCGATCCCACGCTGCGCCTGAGCGGGCAGCTCGGGGGCCAGCTCGCTGAGCTTGGCCAGGGCGAGTTCACGGCCGCTCACGCCGCTGATGACCGCGCGCGCCATGTCAACCTGCACGTCGCTGCCGGATCGCCAGCGCGGCGCGCTGGTGATGCGCGAGCTCAGCGGTTTGGACTACGCCGAGATCGGCGCGACGTTCGGCGTCGCGGAGGGCGCGGCGCGGCAAGCCGTCTACGAGGCCCGCGAGATGCTGCACCAGATCGCCGAGGGACGCGCGATGTCGTGCGCTGACGTCCGCGAGCTGATCTCGGCGCGCGACGGCCGGCTGCTGCGCGGCACCAAGGTCCGCGCACACCTGCGCGCGTGCGCGAGCTGCCGTGGGTTTCGTGCGGCGATCGCCGAGCGCGGCGCGGCGCTCGCTGCCGTGGCTCCGCCTCTGCCGGCGGTCGCCGGCGCGTCGCTGCTGCACGGCCTGCTCGGCGGCGGCGGGCACGGCGATGGCGGCGTCGTCGCCGGCGGCGCATCTGCAACGGCGGCGTCCCTTTCGACGGGCGCCGCCACGACGTCCACCCCGCTGGCGGCGACGCTGGCAGCCGGCGCCGCGAGCGCCGGTATCGCAGCCAAGGCGGCCACCGTGGTGGCCGTCAGCGCGGCGCTGACCGGGGGCGGCATCGTCGCCGGCAACGCGCTCCGGCGTGGCGCTCCACCACCGCAGCCGGCCGCGTCGGAGCCGCGCAGCGAACGAGCCGCCACCGCGACGACACCGGCCGACCGCCCCGCCGTCCAGCCCACGCGCGTGGGATCCCGCAGGACGGCGGCAGACGAGCGCGCCGCTGCCGGCAGCGCCCCGTCGGCTCGTGGAACGTCCTCGGATCTCTCCATCCCGCGCCGGCCGACCGGCTCGGCCGCTGCGGCCACGCAGCCGCCGGCGGCGCAGGCTCCCGTCGGCGTGCGTCCCAAGACGCCCGCCGCGGCGACGCCGCCGGCAGCGGCGACGACTGCACAGCCGCCTGCCGCCGCGCAGCGACCGGCGACGGCGCAGCCGCCGCCTCGCGCTGCCGGCGGTACGGCGCCGCAGCCAGTCGCGCCCGTCGCCACCGCGCCGGCGGCACCGCCACCGCCACCGCCGGCAGCGCCCGCGCCGGATGTCGTCACGCCGCCGATCGCCATACCGCAGGCGCCTGCGGCCGCTGCGCCGGCGACCACCCCTCGTCGATGACGCGCGGAGCTCGCGTCCGCCGCCGTCAGCGCCGCGGCTCGGTCTCGGCGATCGCCGAGCGGATCTGCGGCGCGAGCAGCTGGGCCATGATCGCGGTGCCCGAGATGTTGAGGTGCACCCCGTCGGCATCGCGCACGCGCACGTCGCGGCCGCGGTAGCGGATCACCTCGGTGTACGTGCCGGCGGGCGAGAACAGCTGGTCGACGCGGATCACCTCCACGCCTGCCAGGCCCACGGCCGCGCGCTCGATCGCGGCGGTGATCGCCGTCGTGATCGTCAGCCGCAGCGGATCGCGCGGCAGCGGCGGCGTGAGCCAGAAGACGCGCGCTCGGCCGCGGCGCAGGTACGTCCGCATCACGGTGCGCACACGCGCGGCGTACAGCGCCACCCACGGGTCGCCGCAGCACTCGACCCTCTCGCCGCTCGGACCCGGCAGCGGGAAGGCGTCGAGCGCGGCGCCGACCGACATCACGCTGACGCGCGGGCGCAGGCGCTCGATCTGCCGCCTGGCATGCCGTGTCCAGAAGCTGCCGCGGCTGATCGCGCTGCCGAGCCGCACGTCGCTGCGCAGGATCGCGTCGTCGACGAGCTCGTCGGAGAGGAAGCCGTCGATCCCCTGCATCGTCGAGTCGCCCGTGGCGAGCACGCTGGGCAGAACGACGTCGCGGACCTTCGTCTGGCCGCCGGCCGCCACGTGGCGCCGCACGCGGTGCCTGCGCACGCGCAGCTCGACGCGCCAGCGGCCGCGCCGGTCGGCCCGGAAGCGGCGCGTCGCGACCGCGACCGCCCGCGCGAAGGCGACGATCCTGCACTCC
>DATMJM010000374.1:0-18133 GCA_035553935.1 Solirubrobacteraceae bacterium | reverse complement strand
GCGTGAAGAGCACCTCCGGCTCGGCCTCGTCGCTTGCCGCGTTGTCCGACACCTTGAGGGCCCAGATCGGCCGGTTCTCGTAGCTCGTGCCGATCTGCGTGCGCGTGACGAGCAACGGATGCGCGGCCGCGATCGCGGCGGTCTCCTCGACCCACTCCTCGTAGGAGTGGTATGCGCTGTCGTCCGGCGGGAACCCCGTGCGCCCGGGCGCCGGCAGGTCGGGCGCGGCGCGCCGCGACACGCGGTAGCCCAGGCGCTCCAGCCGGCGAAGGTCCGCCGGCGATGCGGTGACGGTGACCGACGCGTGGTCGACGTCGACGATCGCAGCGCCGGTCGCCGCGACGGCGGACCGGTCCAGCGACGTGCGCACGCCCGCGACGTCGAAGGTCCGCACCGTGGGCTCCTGCGTCGCCGCCTCCGCCGGCGTCGCGATCACCACGAGCGCCGCGAGCACGGCTGCCGACCGGCGCATCCGCTGGCCCCACGACATTCTCGCGGTCGCCTGCGAGCGCACGCCGAAGACACTACGCGTGATGGCGCCCGTGCGCGGTTGCGCTCGGCTCAGCCAGCGTTCGCCGACGACGCCCACGTCAGCCGGACGCCGGACGTGCCCTGCGTCGTGAAGCTGATCCGGACCTGCAGCTGCGTCGCGGCCGGCCGGCCGCGGGTCTTCCACGCGTCGATCAGGTCGAGCAGCAGCTCCTCGGCCTGCGCGTTGCCGTACGCGTCGATGCGGGTGAAGGTCTTCGGCCCGCCCGCCAGCAGCGCGAGCCCGTCGCCGTCCGCGGTCATGACGCCGATCCGCGGCCAGCCGCCGACGAGGCGGTCGGCGGGCGCCTCGATGTTCAGGTACAGCTCGAGTGCCGGACGCGGCGCGCGCAGCCCGAGCGCGCGCCGCCGTGGCTCGGAGAGCGCCAGCGCGAGCAGCTCGCGCCGGCGCGCCCGTGACAGGCCGCGCAGGGCGACCCCGCTGAGCTGCGCGAACGACCGCGATCGCCCGTCGACGTGCTCGCCCGCGCTGAGCCGCGGCGGCGCCGACGCCACGGCGTCCGCCGCCGGGTCGCGCAGCGCCATGAAGCCGCCGTGCAGCAACGTCTCCGACCGCAGCTCGGGCCCGTGCCTTCGCAGGGTGACGATCATCTGCATCCCGGCCTGATCGAGCACGAGCGGGAGCTCGAGCAGCCCGCCGTCGCGCAGCTGGTCGTGCCACGCCCGTGGCACGACCGCGGTGCTCGCGGTCACGACGACGCGGTCGTAGGGCGCGTCACGCGGCCAGCCCTCCCGGCCGTCGCCCCGCACCACGTGCGCGGGCGACTTGAACTCGGCCAGCGCATGCTGTGCGGCACGCGCGGTCGCGGGATCGAGCTCGACCGACACCACCTTTCCGCCGGCGCCGACGATGCGCGCGAGCAGCGCCGCGTTGTAGCCCGTTCCGGCACCGATCTCGAGCACGCGGTGCCCGCGCCGCAGCTCGAGCTTCTCGAGCATTGCCGCCATGATCGACGGCTGCGACGAGGAGCTGGCCGGCATCCCCCGCGCGTCGCGACGCGTCACGATCGCCTCGTTGCGATACACGCGCTCGAGACCCTCGCGCTCGGCGATCTCGCTGAGGAAGCGCTCGCGAGGGACCGCCAGGAGCGCCCGCCGGACGGCAGCGCTCGTCAGGCAGCCGCCGCGCTCGAGCTGCTCGACGAGCTGACGGCGAAGCTGCGCGCTGCTCGCCACGGTCACACGTCGCGCTGCAGCAGGAACCCCTCGCGCACGAGACGCCTGACGAGCACGAGCCGGCCGGCTGGGTCCAGCCGGCCGGGCAGCTGCGCGGCGGTGAACGGCGCGGCGGCGGCGTGGATCGCGGCGACCTCGGCTTCGGCATGCGCCGGAAAGCGGACGCGCTTGCCCTCGAAGCGCAGCGCGACGCCGCCGCTCGGCCGCGGCTCGAGGTCGGCGATGACCGTCGGGCGGCGCTCGAGCCGGGTTGCGGCGGTGAGGCGCGGGAGCGCGCGCAGCTGGCTGAGCTGCCCGTCGAGGATCGCGCGCCGCCCGTCGACGAAGCGCTGCCGCGCGCGGTGCGCGACGTCGCCCGGTCCGAGGCGATCGGCGAGGCGCGCGATGAGCTCGCCCGGCAGCTCGCCGCCGCTGTCGAGCGCGCGGCGCAACTCGACGTCGTCGGCGCACGCCGCGAGCGCCGCGCGGACGGCGTCCAGCCGCGTCGGCGGATGCATGCCGACGGTGACATGCAGCGAGTCGGCGTCGGCCGCGGCGGCCTCGTGCGGCCAGCCGCGGGGTACGTACAGCGTGTCTCCCGCGCGCAGCGTGATGTCGTGCAGCGGCTCGCCGACGGCGGCGGCGTGAGCCGGCGACCAGCGCTGATCTCTCAGCGGCAGCTCGACGACCGGCTCGTAGATGCGCCAGCGCTTGTGGCCCGACACCTGCAGCACGAAGACGTCGTGCGTGTCGTGGTGCACCGCGAAACCCTGCGCCGACGCCGGCGTGCAGTAGGCATTGGCCTGAACGGGCACGCCGAGCGCCATCTCGAGGCCGCGGCAGTACAGGGCGGCCGGGTGCCAGTGCAGATGCAGGGCCTGCAGGACGATCGTCGCGCCCGCGGCGTGCTGCTCGGCTACGCGGTCGACGAGCGCCGTCCCCGAGAAGCTCCCGGGCCGCCACGGGATATCGGTCGTGTAGCCCGCCAGGGGCAGCTGCGCGCCGTCCCTGACGAGCCGGAACGCCGGCGAGCGGATCGCGGTCTCGCAGACCAGACGCTCGACGTCGGCGTCCGACAGCACCGTGTCGAAGCGGCCGAGCTCGTCGCGCGCGACGACGAGCGGCCGCCGTTCGCGGTATTCGTCGTCGAACGCGTGCCGGTCGACGGGGTCGAGCGTCAGCGCGACGGCGCGCGCGCAGCGCGCGCCCGCCGCGTCAGGAATCGTCGCCGGCGTCGTCACCGGTGTCGGAGACGTCGCCGCTGTCGCCGGCGTCGGAGACGTCGCCCGTATCGCTGGTGTCGTCGCCGTCATCGACGCTCGCCGCGGGCGAGCTGCCCATGCGGTGCGTCTCGATCTCCTCGTCGGTCAGCGTGGCGGACGGATCGTCGTGGTCGGTCATGTCAGGCTCCTTGCGATCGCTGTGCGTCGTGTACCGCATCGCCGTGCGCGCTATGCGCGAGAATCCGCGATGCCTTGCACGATGCATTGAACAGACGAATCCGTCGCCCGGCGATGCGGCCGTGACCGAGCAGCTGGCGCCCGCGGTGACCGGTCCCCTGCCGTGGGTGCTGTCGGCGCACGACGAGGCGGCGCTGCGTGCGCACGCCGCCGAGCTGCGGGCCTACGTCGAGGCGCGCCCGCAGCTCGCGCCGGCCGACGTCGGCTGGTCGCTCGTCGCCGGGCGCGAGCACCTGCCGCGCCGCGCCGTCGTCGTGGGGGACGATCGCGAGGCGCTGCTGGCGGGTCTGCAGGCGGTCGCGGCGGGCGCCCCCGCGCCGGGCGTCGCGCGCGGCACGACGGGGGCGGCGGGGCAGCTGGCGTTCGTCTTTGCGGGGCAGGGCTCGCAGTGGCCCGGCATGGCGCTCGACCTGGCGGCGGCCTCGCCGGTCTTCGCGGCGACGCTGCGCGCGTGCGAGGCGGGGCTCGGCCCGCACATCGACTGGCATCTGGACGAGGTCCTGCGCGCGGCGCCCGACGACCCGGTGTGGGAGCGCTCGGACGTCGTGCAGCCGGCCCTGTTCTGCGTCATGGTCTCGCTCGCCGCTCTGTGGCGCGCGTTCGGCGTGCGGCCCGCCGCCGTCGTCGGCCATTCGCTCGGCGAGATCTCCGCCGCCTGCGTGGCCGGGATCCTGTCGCTCGAGGACGCCGCGCGGGTCGCCGCGCTGACGAGCCGTGCGCTGCACGAGCTCGGCGGCGACGACGGCATGGTGCTCGTCGACCTCGGCGCGGCGCAGCTCGAGGAGCGCATCGCGCAGATCGGCGGCCGCCTGACGCTCGCAGCCTTCAACGGCCCGCACGCGATCGTCGCGTCCGGCGAGCAGCCGGCGCTCGAGGAGCTGCTCGCCGGCTGCGAGGCGGACGGGATCCGGGCGCGCAGGATCCGCGTCGACGGCACGTCGTCGGTCGCGCACTCCAGCCAGATCGAGGCGATCCGCGCGCGCCTCGCGCGCGACCTCGCGCCGGTGGCGCCGCGGCCCAGCGGCGTGACGTTCTACTCGTCGGTGAGCGGCGAGCCCGTCGACTACGACGAGCTCGGCCCCGGCTACTGGTACGAGAGCCTGCGCCGGCCGGTGCGCTTCCATCAGGCGACCGCCGCGCTGGTCCGGGACGGCGCGACCGCGTTCGTCGAGTCCAGCCCCCACCCGGTGCTCACGTTCGCCGTGGAGGCGACGATCGAGGCCGCGGGTCGAGCCGTGCCGGTGATCGGGTCGCTGCGGCGCGACGGCGGGATGGCGCGCATGCTCGAGTCGCTCGGCGAGGCGCACGCGCACGGCATCGCGGTCGACTGGGCGCCGGCGTTCGCCGCCCTGCGCCCGCAGCGCGTCGAGCTGCCGCAGCCGGCGCCGGCCGGCGGCGAGCAGGTCGGCGTGGGCGCGCACGTCCCTGGCGGCGAGCCGCCCGCCGACGCGCTGCTCGCGCCCGCCGTGCGCGACGACGCAGCGCTGCTCGCGCTCGTGCGCGAGCACGCCGCCGCCGTGCTGGGCCTCGCCTCGCCGGAGGCCGTGGCGCCGCGGCGGGCATTCCGCGAGCTGGGGATGGAGTCCCTGCAGGGCGTCGAGCTGCGCAACCGCCTGGCGCAGGTGACGGGGCTGCGGCTGCCGTCGACGCTCGTCTACGACCACCCGACGCCCGCCGCCGTCGCCGAGCGGCTGGGCGCGATCCTGTCCGGCGCGCGGGGCAGCGCCGGCCGCGCGATGGTGCGCGCGCACGCGCATCACGACGAGCCGATCGCGATCGTCGGGATGAGCTGCCGCTACCCCGGCGGCGTGGAGTCGGCCGAGGACCTGTGGGAGCTCGTCGCCGGCGGCACCGACGCCATCGGGCCGTTCCCGACGGACCGCGGCTGGGACCTCGAGCGCCTCTACGACCCCGATCCCGACGCCCCCGGCACGAGCTACGTGCAGGCGGGCGGGTTCCTCTACGACGCGCCGGACTTCGACGCGGCCTTCTTCCAGATCGCGCCGCGCGAGGCGGCGGCGATGGATCCCCAGCAGCGCCTCGCGCTCGAGACGAGCTGGGCCGCGCTCGAGGACGCTGCGATCGACCCCGAGCGGCTGGCCGGCACGATGACCGGCGTCTTCGTCGGCGTCAGCTCGCAGGACTACGGCTCCTTCCTGCCGGGCGTCGCCACCGATTACGAGGGCCTGCGGATGACCGGCTCGCTGACGAGCGTCATCTCCGGCCGCGTGTCCTACGCGCTCGGTTTGCAGGGACCCGGCGTCACGGTCGACACCGCCTGCTCGTCGTCGCTCGTCGCGCTGCACCTCGCTTGCCAGGCGCTGCGCTCGGGCGAGTGCTCGCTGGCGCTCGCCGGCGGCGTGACCGTCCTCTCCTCGCCCGGGATGTGGATCGAGTTCAGCCGCCAGCGCGGCCTTGCGCCCGACGGGCGCAGCAAGGCGTTCGCCGCTGCCGCGGACGGCGCGAGCTGGGCCGAGGGCGCGGGCGTGCTCGTCGTCGAGCGGCTGTCGGACGCGCGCCGCAACGGACATCGCGTGCTGGGGCTCGTGCGCGGCACGGCGACCAACCAGGACGGCGCGAGCAACGGCCTGTCTGCGCCCAACGGCCCGTCGCAGGAGCAGGTGATCCGCCAGGCGCTTGCGAACGCCGGCGTGCGGCCCGCTGACGTCGACGCCGTCGAGGCGCACGGGACCGGCACGACGCTCGGCGACCCGATCGAGGCGCAGGCGCTGCTGGCGACCTACGGGCAGGCGCGATCGGACGGCCCGCTGTGGCTGGGCTCGATCAAGTCCAACATCGGCCACTCGCACGCGGCGGCCGGCGTCGCGGGCGTCATCAAGATGCTCATGGCGATGCGCGCCGGCGTGCTGCCGCGCACGCTGCACGTCGACGAGCCGACGCCGCACGTCGATTGGTCTGCCGGGGCGATCGAGCTGCTGACCGAGCAGCGGCCGTGGCCGCGGGCGGGCCACCCGCGCCGCGCGGGCGTCTCGGGCTTCGGGATCAGCGGGACGAACGCCCACGTCGTGCTCGAGGAGGCGCCGGAGGAGGACCGCCGGGAGCCGGCCCGCGATCGCGAGCCGGCCGCGGTGCCGTGGGTGCTGGCGGCCAGGACAGCGGAGGGCCTGCGCGCGCAGGCCCGGCGGCTGCGCGCGCACCTCGACGCGCGGCCGCAGCTCGCGCCCGTCGACGTCGGCTGGACGCTGGCGGCCGGCCGCGCACGCCTCGCGCACCGCGCGGTCGTCGCCGGCGCCGATCGCGGGGCGCTGCTCGCCGGCCTTGACGCCGTCGCGCGCGGGATGCCGGCCGACGCGGTCGCCGCCGGCGTGGCGCGCGACGGCGCGAAGGTCGCGTTCGTGTTTCCCGGCCAGGGCTCGCAGTGGGTCGGCATGGCGCTGGACCTCTGGGACGCGAGCGACGTCTTCGCGGCGCAGATGCGGGCGTGCGCGGACGCGCTCGCGCCGCACACGGGCTGGGATCTGCGCGCGGTGATCGCCGGTGCGCCCGGGGCGCCGGCGCTCGAGCGGATGGACGTCGTGCAGCCCGCGTCGTTCGCCGTCTTCGTGTCGCTCGCCGCGCTCTGGCGCTCGTTCGGCGTACGGCCGTCGGTCGTCGTCGGCCACTCGCAGGGCGAGATCGCGGCGGCCCATGTCGCGGGCGCGCTGTCGCTCGACGACGCCGCGCGGGTCGTCGCGCTGCGCAGCGCCGCGCTCGTCGAGCTGGCCGGAGCGGGCGGGATGCTGTCGGTCTTCCTGCCGGCGGGCGACGTGCTCGAGCGCATCGAGCGCTTCGGCGGTCGCGTCTCGCTGGCCTCGTACAACAGCCCGCGCTCCGTGGTCCTCTCCGGCGAGCCGCAGGCGCTGCGGGCGCTGCTGGAGGAATGCGAGGCCGCCGGCGCGCGGGCGCGGATGATCGCCGTCGACTACGCGTCGCACTCGGCGCAGATCGAATCGATCCGCGAGCGGCTGCTGGACGACCTGCGGCCGATCGCGCCGCAGCGCGCCTCGATCCCGATCATGTCGACGCTCACCGCGACGCTCGCCGACGGCGCGGAGCTCGGCGCGCAGCACTGGTATCGCAACCTGCGCGAGCCGGTGCGCTTCGAGCAGGCGACGCGCGCGCTCGCGCAGGACGGCGTCACGGCGTTCGTCGAGTGCAGCCCGCATCCCGTCCTCACCTGGGCGGTGCAGGAGACCGTCGACGACGACGCGGTCGAGGCCGGGCGCATCGCCGTGATCGGCTCGCTGCGGCGCGACGAGGGCACGCTGACGCGCTTCCTCGCGTCCGCCGGAGAGGCGTTCGCGCACGGCGTCGAGGTCGACTGGGAGCGGGCGTTCGCCGGCGCCGCCGGACAGCGGGTCGGCCTGCCGGCGTACCCGTTCCAGCGCACGCGCTTCTGGCTGGACGCGCGCGCCGGTGGCGGCGCGGGCGAGCAGTCGCTGGCGGCGGCGGGCGTCGGCGGCGCGCAGCATCCGCTGCTCGGCGCCGCGGTCGACCTCGCCGGCCGCGACGGCTGCCTGCTGACCGGCCGGATCGCACTGAGCACCCATGCGTGGCTTGCCGACCACGAGCTCTTCGGCGCGACGACCCTGCCGCAGGCGGCGCTCGCCGAGATGGCGCTGCGCGCGGGCGCCGAGGTCGGCTGCGACGTCGTCGAGGAGCTCGCGCTGGAGGCGCCGTTGGTGGTCCCCGCCGCCGGCGCGGTGCAGTTGCAGGTGAGCGTCGGCGGGCCCGACGAGCGCGGGCGCCGCACGCTCGCGGTGCACGGCCGCGGCGACCGCGACGAGCGATGGGTGCTGCATGCGTCCGGCGCGGTCGGCTCGCGCGACGCGCCCGCCCAGCCAGCGGCGCAGGAGTGGCCGCCGGCCGGCGCCGTCGCGCTCGACATCGACGAGCTCTACGACCGGCTCGCCGCCGCCGGGCGCACGTACGGCCCCGGGTTCCAGGCGGTGCGCGCCTGGCGGCGTGGCGACGAGCTGTTCACGGAGGTCGCGCTCGCCGAGGAGCAGGCCGCCGACGGCGGCCGCTTCGCCGTCCATCCGGCGCTGCTGGACGCGGCGCTGCACCCGGCGGTCGCGCTGCGCGAGGCCGGCGCTGCCCCGCTCGCGCTGCGATGGCGTGGGCTGCGCGTCCAGCAGCACGGTGCGCTCGCGCTGCGCGCGCGGATCGCGCCGGTCGCGGGGGAGGACGCGCTGGCGCTGACCGCTACCGACGAGCGCGGCGCCGCGGCCGTCGGCGTCGAGGCGATCGCGCTGCGCGCGGCGCCCGCCGGCGGGCGCGCGGCCGGCGGCGGCGCGCTGGAGGCGCTGTACCGCGTCCGCTGGACCCCGCTGCCGGCGCTCCCCGCCGCGGGCAACGGCGCGCCGCCGCGGCTGGTGGCGCTCGGCGGCACACAGGTCGCGGGCGCGCGACGGTTCGCCGACCCTGCGGCGCTCGCCGCCGGCGCGCCCGCCGCCGGCACCGTCGCGGTCGCCGCGCCGCGCGACGTGCAGTCCGCGCTGGCGCTCGTGCAGGGCTGGCTCGCCGAGGAACGGCTCGCCGGCGCACGCCTCGCGGTGCTCGTGCCGGGCGCCGGCGCGATCCTCGACGGCGAGACGGCGGATCCGGACGCGACCGCCGTGCGCGGCCTGCTGCGCAGCGCGCAGTCCGAGCATCCCGGCGTCTTCGTGACGATCGACGCCGCGACGCCGGAGGGCCTCGCGGCGGCGATCGCGACGGGCGAGCAGGAGGTTGCCCTGCGCGGCGGCCAGATCCTCGTGCCGCGCCTGGCGCGGGCTGGCGGTGACGCGTCGCCGGCGGGCGCCTGGCGGCTGGCGCCCGAGCGGGCGGGTGCGCTCATCGGCGCGGCGCCCGACCACGGCGACGGCGACCGGCCGCTGGCGGCCGGTGAGGTCCGCCTCGCCGTCCGCGCCGCCGGCGTGAACCACCGCGACGTCCTCGTCGCGATCGGCGTGCACGGCGCGGCACTCGGGATCGAGGCGGCCGGCGTCGTCACGGAGGTCGCGCCGGACGTGAGCGATCTCGCGGCCGGCGACCGCGTCATGGGCTTCGTGCCCGGCGCGTTCGGGCCGCTCGCGGTTGCCGACGCGCGGACGCTCGTCGCGATTCCCGCCGGCTGGTCGTTCGCGCAGGCGGCGACGGTTCCAGTCGCGCACGCGACGGCGCACCTCGCACTCTGCGAGGTCGCGCGACTGCAGGCCGGCGAGCGCGTGCTCATCCACGCGGCGGCCGGCGGCGTCGGGCTGGCGGCGGTCGCGCTGGCGCGGCGCATCGGCGCCGAGGTGCTCGCGACGGCCGGTCCGGCCGAATGGAGCGCGCTGCGCGCGCTGGGCATCGACGACGAGCACCTCGCGTCCTCGCGCGACGCGCTGTTCGCCGAGCGCTTCGCGTCCGTTGACGTCGTCCTCAACGCCCTGCCCGATGAGCTGACGGACGCCTCGCTCGGGCTGCTGGCGCCCGGCGGGCGCTTCGTCGAGCTCGGCAGCGCCGGCGCGCGCGATCCGGCGGCGGTCGCCGCCGCCCATCCGGGCGTGCGCTACGAGACGGTCGACCTGCTCGGCGAGCAGCCGCGGCGGCTCGGCGCGATCCTGCGCGCCGCGGTCGCCGGCGCGCGGCCGCTGCCGCTGACGGCCCGGGACGTGCGCGACGGCTCCGAGGCGCTGGCGCTCGTCAGCCAGGGCCGCCATTCGGGCAAGGTCGTGCTGACCGTGCCGCACGCCGCCGACCCGGACGGGACCGTGATCGTGACCGGCGGCACGGGCGGCCTGGGGGCCGTCGTCGCCGAGCACCTGGCGCGCGAGCACGGCGTCCGCCGGCTGCTGCTCGTCAGCCGCCGCGGGCCGGCCGCGCCGGGCGCGGAGGAGCTGCGGGCGCGGCTCGCGCAGCTCGGCTGCGAGGCGGCGGCCGCGGCCTGCGACGTCGGCGACCGCGCGGCGCTGGCGGCGCTGCTGGAGGGCATCGACCCGGCGCATCCACTGACCGGCGTAGTGCATGCCGCGGGCGCGCTCGACAACGCCATGGTCGAGTCGCTCGACGTGGCGCGGCTGGACGGCGTCATGCATCCGAAGGCGGTCGCCGCCCGCTGGCTCGACGAGCTGACGGTCGCCGAAGACCTCGCGTTCTTCCTGCTGTTCTCGTCGGTCGCCGCGACGTTCAACCACCCCGGCCAGGGCAACTACGCGGCCGCCAACGCGTACCTCGACGGGCTCGCGCAGCGCCGTCGCGCCGCCGGGCTGCCGGCCACGTCGGTCGCCTGGGGGCTGTGGGACACGGGCAGCGGGATGTCGACGCGCCTGAGCCGCGAGGACGTCGAGGTGCTCGCCGCCGACACGGGCCAGCGCGAGCTGCCCGTCGAGCAGGCGCTCGCGCTGCTCGACGTCGCCATCGGCCACCGCGCGCCATTGCTCGTCGCGACGACGCTCGACCTGCCGCGACTGCGCGCGCAGGCGCGGGCCGGCGTGCTGCCGGCGCTGCTGTCGGAGCTCGTGCGCGTGCCGGGCCGCGCGCGGCGGGCGGGCCGCTCGGGCGCCGCCGCCGCGGGCTCGCTCGCACAGCAGCTCGCCGCGGTCGCGCCGGCCGAGCGCGACGCGATCGTGCTCGAGCTCGTGCGCGCGCAGGCCGCCGCCGTCCTGGGCCACGCCTCGTCCGGCGACGTGCCCGCGGACAGCACGTTCAAGGAGATGGGCTTCGACTCGCTGGGGTCGGTGGTGCTGCGCAACCGCCTCGCGCAGATCAGCGGCCTGCGGCTGCCCTCGACGCTCGTCTTCGATCATCCGACGCCGGCCGCGATGGCGGCGAGCATCCGCGACCTGGCCGAGCAGGAGGATGCGCAGGCGCCGCCGCCGGAGCACGCTGCACCGCCACCGCCACCGCCACCGCCACCGTCGCTGGCGCCGGCGGCGGTCGCGCAGCCGTCGCTCGAGCCGCCCGCGCAAGCGGTGACGAACGGCACCGGGCCGCACGCGCGGCTGCCGGCGCTCGCCGGCGATCACGGCGATCTCGACGCGCCCGATCAGCGCTACCGTGGCGCCGTGCTCAGCTCCGCCGCCGCCGCAGCGCGCAGCCTGCGCCTCCGCGCCTGGGTCCTGGCGTCGCAGGCGCGCCTGGCGCGCCTGAACTGCAGGCTCGTCGTCGAAGTCGACGGCACGCCGCGCTTCGACGACCTGCCGCGGATCGTCACCGACGCCGTCGGCGAGGGCGGCGGATCGCTCACGATCAGGATCGGCCGCGACTGCCGCTTCGGCCGCGCGCTGACGCTCGACGTCTGGACGCACGCCGACAGCGTGCTGGAGATCGGCGACCGCTGCCAGTTCCAGGACCGCATCCGCCTGCAGCCGTGGGGCGGCGCGATCCGCTTCGGCGCGCAGGTGCGGGTGCGCGACGGCGCCGAGCTGAAGTCCAAGGGCGAGCTCGCGATCGGCGCCGATTCGTTCATCGGCCGCAACACGACGGTGCACTGCCACGAGCGCATCGAGCTCGCCGACCACGTCAACCTCGCGGAGGGCGTCAACGTCATGGACTCCGATCACACGCACGACGGCAGCGACACCTACGTCGCGCGTCAGAAGATCGTCTCGGCGCCCGTGATCGTGGAGAGCAACGTCTTCGTCGGCACCAACGCGCTGATCCTGCGCGGGTCGCGCGTCGGCCGCAACGTCATGATCGCGACGGGGTCGGTCCTCACCGGCGGCGACTACCCGGCGCGACATCTGCTGGCGGGCGTCCCGGCGCAGCCGCTGCGCCCGCTGGCGCCCGACGAGCCCGTGCCCTCCTGACGGGCGTCAGCAGCGGCGGCGCGCCGCCCGGCAGCCCGAGGCCGCCGAGCATGCCGCGCACCTCGCGCGGGTCCTCGCGGCGCACGAGGCACAGCGCGGCCGAGGCGACGGCGTCGGCGACGAGCGCGGCCGTCAGGGCGGCGCGCTGCGGCCGGCTCCAGTGCAGCGCGCCCCACCGGCGCAGCGACGCGATCCACTCGGCGCGCATCCGCGCGGGATCGGCGCGCTGCGCGCGGCCGACGCTCGTGCCGTAGCCGTGCGCGGCGGTGGCGGCGGGAACGATCTCGACGCCGCGGCCGGCGGCCCGCAGCCGCGCGCACAGGTCGCCGTCGTTGAAGAACAGTGGGAAGCGCTCGTCGAGCGGCGCCGGCTCGAGGTCGGCGCGGCGCGCCATCACGCAGGCCGCCGCCGGGCAGAACACCGCGAACGGCTCGCGCGGCGGGCCACCGCTCCACAGATCCTCGTAACGGCGGGCGGCCGCCGCCGGCCCGCCGCGGCGCGCGTCGATCCGGCGCCCGACGGTCGTGTAGGCCCACAGCACGCCGGCGAGCCCGACGTCGCGGCGGGCGTGGCGCTGCGGTGTGCCGTCGGGGTCGTGCAGCAGCGCTGCCGCCAGCGCCACGTGCGGCCGCGCGGCGAGGTGGTCGCGCAGCGCGCGTGCGCAGCCGGCGCCCATGACGCAGTCGGGGTTGAGGATCAGGACGTGCTCGCCCGACGAGGCGGCGAACGCGGCGTTGACGGCGGCGGCGAAGCCGCGGTTGGAGCCCATCCGCAGCAGCCGGACGCCGTCGCCGCCGCGCGCCTCGACGCGCGCCGCCGTGGCGTCGCGGGAGGCGTTGTCTGCGACGACGACCTCGACGGCCAGGTCGCCGGCGGCCTGCGCCAGCGCCGCGTCAAGGCAGGGCGCGATCTCGTCGGCGTGCTCGTAGGTGACGATCAGGACCGATACGTCGGGGCGGCAGGGCACGCCGTCAGCCTACGGCGGGCCTGTGGGCAAGGGGAGGCGGCGGCTGCGACCCGGTGTGGGTCGCAGCCGCCGCCCGAAGCGTCCTACTGCGGGAGGACCGACAGCTGGATGTCGCTGGCCCGCGTGGCGACGATCGCGGTCTCCGAGAGGCGGAACGGCACTCCCGCTGCGCACTCGAGGACGATCTCCGCCGCCTCGCCGACCGTGCGGGTCGCCTGCATGACGAGCGTCGCGGGGGCGCCGCGCCCGTTGACGACGACGTTCTGCAGCGACTCCGTCACGTCGCCCGCGGCGTCGAGCCGGCAGCGCCCGCCGACGGCCCCGGACTCGCCGGTCAGGCCCGCGAGCACGCCCTGCGGCCCGGGCAGCGCGTGCATGATCGTCGTGGCCGTGACGTGGTACGCGCCGGCCGGGACGTTCAGCGTGGCGACCTTCACGTTGACGTTCGCGGGCTGCCCCTCCGGGCCCGCCTTGCGGATGGCGTGGTAGGCCGTCGAGGCCCCGCCTCCGCCCCCCGCACTCGAGCCGGTGACCGCGGCCGCGCCGCGGCTGAGCTTGTTGCGGGTGATCGTGCCGTTCTTGATGTCCCGGCCCTGAATCGACTTGTCCCTGATGTCGGCGGACGAGATCACGCCGTTCTTGATCTGCTTGCTCGAGGTGATCATCGTGGCTGCGAAGGCGGTGCCGGTGCAGGCCACGACGAAGGCGATGCACGAGATGACGAGCGCCGGGCTGGGCCGTCCGAGCTTCATGTGAAAGTCCTCCCCCTGGGGGTTGAGATGCTGGTCCCGATGTCGGACCTTAGTCCCTTCGGCCGACAAAGGATGGAGCACGCGGGCCGATCGGCCGCTAGCCCTTCGTGCAGGATCGCACGATCTCCTGCCGGGGACGCCGATCACCAGCGGGCGCAATGATGCTCCATGACGCCCATCGCGCCGCGGACGGCGCCGATCCGCGGCAGGGTGCCGGCGAAGGACCCGAACGGCGGGCGGTACGCGGACCCGACGACGACGAGCCGGTCACGGCGCGAGCGACCGCCTCGGCCTCGAAGCGCAGGCGCTCGCCTGCCGCGAGCGACAGCTCGGACAGGTCGGCCGCGAACGCCACCGGCTCGGGCTCGTGCGGGCGGCCGTCGGCCCACACCGACCGCTCGCTGCAGCGCGGCGACCCGGGTGTGCTCGTGCAGCGTCCGGGCGTGCCGGTCCCGCACCGCCCGCCACGAGCTGCGCGCCGGGCCGACGGCCGCCTCGGCGGCGCAGAGGATGAGCTCGTCGCACAACGCGGCGACGTAGCGCCGGCACTTGAGCGGCCTCCCGCCGCGGGCTCCGCATCGGGGTAGCATTCCCAGTGGTTGACTGACCAGTCAATCCGGACCAACCTTCCGGGAGCACATGCGCGTAGCAGCAGTTCAGCTGACCTCCACCGCGGATTTCGATCGCAACCTCGAACGCGCTGACCGGCTGACGCGCGCGGCGGCCGCCGACGGCGCGCAGCTCGTCGTCCTGCCCGAGAAGTGGAGCGCGCTGGGCCGCGGCGAGGCGCTCGTCGCCGGCGCGCAGCCGATCGACGGACCGGCGATCACGTGGGCGCGCGACATCGCGCGCGAGCTCGGGATCGAGCTCGTCGCCGGGTCGATCTCCGAGCGCGACAGCATCCCCACCCGCCCCGAGCCGCGGCTGCGCAACACCTCCGTCCACGTCGGCCCCGGCGGCGAGCTGCGGGCGACGTACCGCAAGATCCACATGTTCGACGTCGTCGTCGACGGCACCGTCTACCACGAGTCCGAGCACGAGGAGCCCGGCGAGGAGCTGGTCGTCAGCCGGACCGCCGACGGCGTCGAGCTGGGCCTGAGCATCTGCTACGACGTCCGCTTCCCGGAGCTGTACCGGATCCTCGCGATCCGCGGTGCGCGCGTCTTCACGGTTCCGGCCGCCTTCACGGTGCCCACGACGCGCGACCACTGGGAGATCCTGCTGCGCGCCCGCGCGATCGAGGACCAGGCGTTCGTCGTCGCCGCCAACCAGATCGGGGAGCACGCCCCGGGGCTGCGCTCGGGCGGGCGGTCGATGATCGTCGATCCGTGGGGCATCGTGCTCGCCAGCGCCGCCGACCGCGAGTGCCACGTCGTCGCCGACCTCGACCTCGAGGCGCAGGCGCGGACCCGCCGCGACCTGCCGGCGCTCGCCAACCGTCGGCCGGGTGCCTACAGCTGGCCGGTGGAGGTGCGCGCGTAGTGGCCTCGGCGCAGCGCGCCACGGGTCCCGACAAGCGCCGCATGATCCTCGACGCGGCGGTCGTCGTCTTCGCCAAGAAGGGGTTCCACGCCTGCCGCGTGTCGGACATCGCCGATGAGGCCAATGTCGCCTACGGGCTCGTCTACCACTACTTCCGCTCCAAGGACGAGGTGCTCGACACGCTGTTCCTCGAGCGCTGGAACGTGCTGCTCGAGGTCATCACCGAGATCGACCGCCAGCAGCTGCCGGCGCGCGACAAGCTCTACGCGATCGCCTCGTTCATCGTGGACTCCTACCGCCACGACCCCGACCTCATGAAGGTCATCATCGTCGAGGTGACGCGGGCGGCCAACTCGTTCGGGCGCACGCACCTCACGACGATCCGCGAGGCGTATGCGCTGATCGCCGGCATCGTCGAGAAGGCGCAGGCCGACGGCTCGTTTCGCTGCGCCGTCACGCCGGGCTTCGCGGCGCTCGCGTTCTACGGCGCGATCGAGCAGGTCCTGACGGGCTGGATCTTCGACATGCTGCCGCGCGGCGAGGAGGAGTTCGACGAGGCCAAGGCGTTCATCGTGGAGACCATCTGCGGTGGACTCGATGCAGATCGGGCTTCCGCCCGAGCGGTCTGACAGGATTGGGCCGATGCAGAGCAACGAGATGGTCAAGCGCCTGGTGTGGTCCGGACTGCTGGCCGGGATCGGCGCGCTCGCGTCGATCGCGACGACGCGGCTGGCCGCGCTGATTTGGCGGCGGATATACGGGGAAGACCCGCCGGAATGAAGCTCGGCAAGCGCCGCAAGGGGTCCGAGGCGCCCGCGCCGGCTTCCGCCGCGGCGTCCGCGGCGCCCTCGAACATCCAGAGCTGGACGGCGCCGGCCGAGGAGCCCGTCGTGGAGGGCGAGGCCGTCGAGCTGCCCGCTCCCGAGTTCCACCAGCCCGAGCAGCCGGGCGGGCAGATGCCGTTCCCCGTCGGCGAGCAGCCGGTCGCCGTCGTGACTCCCGGCGCGGCGTCGGCCCCCGTGACGTCGCTCGGCGAGAGCGGCGAGGCGTTCGCCTCAGGTCACGCCGCGGCGCCCGGGCCGTCGTGGCAGGAGCCCGTGATGGAGCTCGCCAACGAGCGGCCCGAGCTCGTGGTCGCGGCAGCGTTCGCCGGCGGCGTCCTCGCCGCCATGATCCTCCGGCGCCTTGGCAGCTGAGAGCCCCACCCAGGACCTGGCCCAGACGGTCCAGGAGATCAGCGAGCGCGTCACGCTGCTCGTCCACGAGGAGATCGAGCTCGCCAAGGCGGAGGTCACCGGCAAAGTCAGCAAGCTCCTGCGCGGGATCGTCATCGGCGTCGCCGCCGGCATCTTCATCGTGGTCGGTCTGCTGTTCGCACTGCACGGGATGGCCTGGCTGGCGTGGTACGCGCTGCCCGTCGGCACGAGCTCGTTCTTCTGGGGGTTCTTCGTCGTCGCCGGAATGCTGTTCATCCTCGGCGGCATGTCGGGCTATCTCGCCGCGAAGTTCTTCAAGGAGAGCACGCCACCCCTGCCGGAGATGGCGATCGACGAGGCCGGCAAGATCAAGCGGACGCTGACGTTGCGGCGCAAGAAGCAGTAGAGGCCGGCGTGGCCGCCCATTCGCGCACGCCCGAGCAGATCCGGGAGTCGATCGAGGAGAACCGGCGCCAGCTCGGCACCTCGATGGCCCGCCTGCACAACGAGATCGCGGTCCTGACCGACTGGCGCTCGCAACTCGTCAAGCATCAGAGGCAGGCGGTGATCGGAGCCGCCGTCGCGGGCTTCGTCATCGGCGGCGGGATCGCGGCCATCGGCGGGCTGTTGCGCCGCAGGCGCTAGCTGCCGCTCCGGCCGCGCCGTCCGGCGCACGACCTAGGCTCGCGTGCGTGTCCGTCTGGGAGGCCCTGACCACGCGCCAGATCGCGCGCATCCTCTTCACGACGGCCGCATTCCTCGCGCTGCTGTACCTGCTCGTCCAGATACGCGGCACGCTGCTGCTGCTCGGGATCGCGGTGTTCCTCGCCGTCGCGCTGGGTCCGGCGGTGGACTCCGTCGTCGCGCGCGGGAGGCTGCCGCGGTGGGCGGCGATCCTCGTCGTCTACATGCTCATCTTCTGCGTCTGGACCGGTGTTCTGGCGCTCATCGTGCCGCCTGTGATCAACGGCGCGAGCGACCTCGCGCGCGACATCCCGACCTATGTCGACGATCTGCGCGCCAACAAGGCGATCCGCGAGTTCGACAACAAGTACGACGTGACGACGAAGCTGCGCGAGGAGGCCGAGAAGCTGCCCAACCGGCTCGGCGACGCGGCCGGTGCGCTGCAGAGCATCGCCGCGAGTGCGGTGAACGCGGCGTTCAAGCTGCTGACGATCCTCACGATGGCGTTCTTCCTGCTGCTCGACGGCAGGCGCATCGCCAACTTCCTCATCACCCGCTTCGGCCGCCACCGCGAGGAACGGCTGCGCGGCATCGCCGAGCGCATCTACAAGTCGACGTCCGGCTACGTCGCGGGCGCGCTCACGATCACGTCGATCAACGGGATCCTGACGTTCATCGTCCTGACGATCCTCGGCGTGCCGTTCGCCGTGCCGCTGGCCGTCCTCATGGCCTTCTTCGGCCTCATCCCGCTCGTCGGCGCGACGATCGGCGGCGTGCTGATCCTCATCGTCACGCTGTTCACCGACTTCCCGACCGCGACGATCATCTACGGGATCTTCCTGGTCTTCTACCAGCAGGTCGAGAACAACGTGCTGCAGCCGTTCATCTTCAAGCGGACGGTGAACGTCCCGCCGCTCGCAGTCATCGTCGCGATCCTTGCGGGCGCCTCGATCCTCGGCATCGTCGGCGCGCTCGTCGCGATCCCGATCGCGGCGGCGCTGCAGATCGTGATCAAGGAGTTCTACGGCGACCGGACGGCGACCTCGGGAACCGTCATCCTGCCCGACGACCCGCCGCCCGACGACGAGGACCCCCCGCCGCCGTCGCTCATCAC
>DATMJM010000373.1:0-9014 GCA_035553935.1 Solirubrobacteraceae bacterium | reverse complement strand
AAGGCCACGTCATGTCCGCATCCTCGATGCGCTCGTCGCGCAGCGTGATCACCCGCGGACCGACGCCCGCACCCACGCCAACAGGCTCCGGGTTCACCGCCGCACCCGCCGCCATCAGCTCGCCGATCCCGTACATCGGGTAGCCGTTGATCGCCACGAGCAGCACGTCGTCCTCGACCGCCCGCACGAGGTTGTCGTACACGTCGTCCGATCGCCGGGCCACGACCACGAGGTCCGCGTGCAGCCCAACCGAAAGCCGCCCCACGCGCCCCTCCCAGCCGACCGCCTGCGCAGGGTTGCACGTCGCCATCCGGCAGATGTCCTCGGCGGAGAACAGCCCGCCCAGCAACTCCCGATTGACGAGGTCGGCCACCTTCAGCTCGCCCAGCAGCGACTTCGAACCCGACGGCGACCAGTCCGCCCCCAGGCAGATCCGCATCCCGCGCGCTCGCGCCGCCGCCACGTCGGTCATCGCGCCGTAGAGCCACAGGTTCGAGAACGGCGACCACACGACCGAGCCGCCGCGCGGCGACCAGCCGCTGTACTCCGGATCGCCCAAGGCCGTGCAGTGGACCCCGACGAAGCCCGGCGCCAGCACATCACGAGACTCCAGCGCCGAGTACTCCGCGACCAGCGCAGGATCCGTCCCCTCCGCCAGGTGGTAGATGAACGCATCGCCCCGAGCCAGCGCCTCACGCGTGCGCGCGAACTCCTCCTCGCCCTCCAGCGCGAACACCGCCTGCCTCACGCCGACCCGGCCCGTCCCGAACGTCTCGTACTCGACGTTGCGCACCATCCAGCCCTCGAACGGCCGCCCGACCTTCGACGATCCCTGGATCGCCGTCACACCGCCGACCACAGCCTTCGTCTCGACGTACTTCAAGACGGCCTTGCCGGCCACCCGGCACAGCGCGTTGACCGGCAGCGTGATCGACGGCAGGTAGTCGGGGTCCCTCGGCCACTCGTAGCGCGCGGTCCACGGCTCGTCGCGCCCCGGCGCGATCCACAGCGGCAGGCAGTTGTACGCGATGTGGTTGTGCAGGTCGATGAGCCCCGGATAGACGACGGCGTCACCCGCATCGACCACGTTCGCAGCCGAACCGGAGAACCCGGCCGGCGGCGGATCGCCCGCACGACCAACAGCCACGATCAGCCCGTCCCGGTCCACGTACAACTCGCCGTCGGGGATCACGCCGAGCACCTCGTCGAACGTCACGAGGTGCCCGCGCACGACGAGCGGGGCGGGCAGCAGCGGTTCGCCGTTCATCCTGCGCGCAGTATCCACGTGCGCGCGCGCAACCGCCATGGCTCTATCGTGCCCGCATGAACAAGAGCCAGGTCGCGCTGCTCGCGGTCGCCGTCGCCGCGGTCGCGTTGATCGCCGTCATCGGCAGCGGGGGACGGGACGATGGCGGCGCCAGCGGACTGAACGGCAGCACGACCGTGCCGCAGACCGTCCCCGCCGGCGCGATCACCGTCAGCTTCGCCTACTCGCCTGAGAAGGAGAAGCTGCTCGTCCCGCTGGTCGACAAGTTCAACGCGGACAGCCACGAGGTCGACGGCAGGCGCATCTTCGTCCGGGCCCGGAACGTCTCCTCCGGCGACGCGCAGACGAAGATCGCCAACGGCCGCCTGAAGCCGACGGCGTGGTCTCCGGCCAGCTCGCTGTGGGGCGGCCTGCTCAACTTCGAGGCCGACCAGCCCTACGTCGCGGACGAGAACCCCTCGATCGTGCGCACGCCGCTCGTCATCGCGATGTGGGAGCCGATGGCGCGCGCGCTCGGCTACCCCGAGCGCAAGCTCGGCTTCGCCGACATCCTCAAGCTCGCGCGCTCCAAGCAGGGCTGGGCGGCGTACGGCAGGCCGGAGTTCGGCCAGTTCAAGCTCGTACACACCAACCCCGACTTCTCGACCTCCGGCCTGTCGGCCGTCGTCGCCGAGTACTACTCGGCGACCGGCAAGAAGGAGGGCCTGCAGACCTCCGACATCGCGCGCGGACGCCCGCAGGTCAAGGACATCGAGCGCTCGATCGTGCACTACGGAGACACGACGCTGTTCATCTCCGACCAGCTGCGCAAGAACGGGCTCGGCTACGCCTCGGCGGTCGCGATGGAGGAGGCGACGCTCGTCGACTTCAACCAGCGCCGCGGCGACCGCGAGAAGCTCGTCGCGATCTATCCGGCCGAGGGCACGTTCTACTCCGACAACCCGTACATCACGCTCCAGGCCCCGTGGGTCACGGCGCTGCAGCGCGCCGGCGCGCAGGTCTTCGGCGACTACCTGGCCCACAACATCGACGCGAAGACCGCGGCGCGCTACGGCTTCCGCCCCGCGAACCTGACGCAGAAGCCCGCCGACCCGCTCAACGCGGCCAACGGCGTCGACCCGGCGCAGCCGACGCGCGTGCTCAGCGCGCCCCAGCCGCGCGTGCTCGACGCGATCAGGAAGGCGTGGCGCGCGGATCGCAAGCCCGGCAACGTCCTGCTCGTGCTCGACACGTCGGGCTCGATGAACGAGGCCAACCGCCTCGAGAGCGCGAAGAGCGGTCTGCAGACGTTCCTGCGCGAGGTCGCGCCGCAGGACCGCGTCGGACTGACGATCTTCAACGACCGCGTCACGCCGCTGATGCCGATCGCGCCCATCCGCAAGAGCCGCGCCGCGCTACGCGACCGCGTCGCCAGCCTCATCGCCGACGGCGGGACGGCGATCTACGACGCCACCGACCAGGCCGTCGCCCAGGTCGCCGAGCTCGCCGACACGAGCCGCATCAACGCCGTCGTCCTGCTGACGGATGGCGAGGACACCGACTCGACGAAGACGGTCGACGCGCTCGTCCGCGAGCTGGAGGCGCAGGGCGACTCGACACGTCGCGTGCGCGTCTTCACGATCGCCTACTCGGCCGGCGCGCAGGGCGCGGCCGAGAACCTCGCGCGCATCGCCGAGGCTTCGGGCGGCAAGTCCTACACGGGTGACACCGACGACATCGAGACGGTCTACCGCAGCATCAGCTCGTTCTTCTGAGCGGCCGTGAACCTCCCGGCCAAGAAGCCCTACAGCCGCGGCGAGTTCGCGGGCGCGCTCGCCGCCAACGCGGCGGCCAAGCCGTTCAACGTCGCGCTGCTCGTCGGCACGATGGCGGCGGGCGTCGCTGTCGGCGCGCAGGTCGGCCTGGCGCTGATCGCGGCGCTCGCCGTCTACGCGATCGCCGCGGCGTGGACGTTCTTCGACGACGAGGAGGCCGAGGCGGTGCTCGCCCGCGAGCGCGCTGCGCACAAGCAGCAGCTGAGCGCCGGCACGCGGCGCCTGGAGCTGCACATGCTCGCGCCCGACATCCGCGCGCACATGATCAGCGCGCGCAAGACCGAGGAGCGCATCCGCGACGCGATCGAGCGCGCCGAGCTGCCCTACGAGGAGGTCTCGGCGGAGGCCGACGCGCTCGTCTCGCTCATGGAGCTGTCGGCGACGCGCGCCCAGCTGCTGCACGAGGCGCTGCACGATTCGCCGCCGTCGCGCACCGCCGGCCGCCTGCTCGAGCTCGAGGGCTCCGGCAAGACCGAGCTGATCGAGGCCCTCGAGCATCAGCTCAAGGTGCAGATGAAGATGCAGGACCAGCTGCGGTCCTTCTATGACGAGATGGAGCGCGTCGTCGTCGAGCTCGAATCCATCCGCGGCTCGCTGCTGAGCGTGTCGGCCTCGACGGACGCCGCCAACCAGCAGCGCCTGGCGGGCGAGGTGCGCGCGCTGCGCGACGAGCTGGGCTCGCTGGCGGAGGGCATGAGCGCGGCGTTCGAGGAGGGCTCGACCTAGCCGCGACCGTGCCGTGGAGGCGTGCAGCAGCCCGGCCGGTACCCTGGGTGTCACCGTTTTCCATCGGAAAGGTCCGCATGGCTCCGAAGGGCGAGAAGAACCACCATCCCGGTCCCGGCAGGTCGACCTCGAAGGCAGCATTCGACGAGGTGACCAGGCGGATCGCCGAGCGCAACGAGCAGGCGCACAAGGCCGCCAAGAAGCTGCGCGAGCAGAAGGACACCAAGGTCCTGGCCGAGAAGCGCCGGCGGGATCTCGCCTAGCGCGAGCCGCTCTGTAGCGCCGTAGCGTCGGGAGCCCCGTGGGCTGCCTGCTCCTCCTGCTGGCCCTGATCTCGCCGCGCCTCGCGCTCGCCGCGATGTGGCTGCTGAGCGACATCCTCAGCCGCGCGTACGACAGTTGGCTGCTACCGGTCCTCGGGTTCTTCCTGCTGCCGTGGACGACGCTCGCCTACGCCGGCATGTGGGCCAGCGGCACGAACGTCGTGACCGGCTTCGAGTGGTTCATCGTCGTGCTGGCGTTCGTCGTGGACCTCGCGTCCTTCGGGAGCGCGAACCGCGGCTGACGGCGGCACGACGATCACCGGCCGCGGCTGCCGCAGACGAGCAGGTCCAGGCCGGCGCCGGCCTGCGTCAGGGGCGGCACCCGGACAGCCGCCAGCGCTCGGGTCTCGCGGTCGGCCTTCGCGTTCCGGGCGCCGGACTCCCGCAGAGTCGGCGCGGCCTATGCCGGCGCGTCGCGCGCGCCGGCAACGTTCGGCGGCGGGACGAGCAGGACCGGCCGGCCGGCGTGGCGCAGGACGCCCTCGGCGCTGCTGCCGAGCACCACGGCGGCGATCCGTGAGCGGCCGCGGGTGCCGGTGACGATGACCGCGGCGTCGTAGTCCTCGCCCGCGAGGATGAGCGCGCCGGCGACGCTGCGCGCGGTCTCCGGCGCGGCGGTGTCGGCGCTCCAGCCCGCCGCGGCGAGCTGCGCCGCGCCGTGGCGCGCATGCGACTCGGCCTCGCGGCGAGAGGACTCGTCGAGACCCTCCGCGCCCTTGCGGGCGACCTCGTCCGGGATCGCGAGCATCGCGATGCCGACGGCGTAGGCAGCGCTCTGCCAGACGCAGGCGCAGACCGCCGGACGCGGGCGCAGCAGCGCGCTGGCGATCTCGATCGCGCTGTCGGCCGGCGCCGAGCCGTCATAGGCGAACAGGGCCGGGGCGCTCGGGTCGGCGGGGCGCGCGTCGGCGGGCAGCACGAGCAGCGGGCGGCGCGAGCGGTGCGCCAGCGCGCGGACCTCGCGGCCGATCGCGCCCGGCGGGGCGCCGGCGCCGTCGCTCGCGCCGGCGACGACGACGCTCGCGTCGACCTCGTCGGCGATCTCGAGGATCACGCGCCACACAGCGCGCTCGGCGGGCGCCACGCGCCGCGTGACGTCAAAACCGCGCGCGTCGAGCACCTCGCAGGCGGCGCCGGCGGCCTCGGCCGCGGCGCGGCGCATGGCCGTGCGCAGCTCGGCGTGGGCGTCGTACAGCGCATCCATCACGGCCTGGACACTGCCGGCGGGCGCGGGTCGCTCCCAGGCCGCGAGCACGACGACGGGCCGTTCGGGCAGCAGAGCCGCCGCCGCCTCGGCGAGGCGCGCCGCCGCCGCGGCGTCGGTCCCGGCGTAGAGCAGGACCGGACCGGCAGGGGGTTGCGCTGTCATGGCCTCACGGTACATCCGCGGCTGCTGCGGGGCTTGCGCGGTTCTTCGCAGCGCACTCCGCACAGGCTTCGGTTGCGGACGGCCGCTCGCCTTGTTTGCATGCGGGCATGACTGATTCCCCCGCTCATCCGAAGCATGTCTTCAAGGATGGCCACGTCCTCGTCGTCTACGCCAGCAACCACGGGCACACCGCGAAGATCGCGGCCCGCCTCGCTGAGACGATGCGCGGCCACGGCCTCGAGGTCGACCTGCGCGACGTCGCGAGCGCGGCCGGCGCCCAACCCGGCCGTTACGAGCTCGCCGTCATAGCCGCGTCCGTCCACAGACAACAGCACCAGAAGGAGATCTTCGACTGGGTCGCCGCCCGCTACGAGGCGCTGACCGAGATGCGGTCCGTCTTCATCTCCGTCTCGCTGACGGCCGCCGAGGACACCGACGAGGGCCGAGCGGGGGCGCAGCGCTGCATCGACGACTTCACCGCCCGAACGGGATGGGCGCCGACCCGCACCGAGTCGCTCGCGGGCAGCCTGCAGTACCGCGAGTACGACTTCTTCACGCGCCAGCTCATGCGCCTGCTCATGAAGAAGATGGGGCACACGAGCGACGTCTCGCACGATCACGACTACACCGACTGGGACCGCGTCGAGCGCCTCGGGGTGGAGCTGGCCGCGCTGGCCTCCGAGACGAAGGTGGGCTGACGGCGCCTGCGCTCAGGCGCGCGAGCGGGGCGTCCACTCGAGGATCGCGGCGGGCGTCGTGCGCAGCGGCGAGCGCAGCGCTCCGCGCCGGCCGAGCAGCCACGCCGCCAGCAGCTGCGCGAGCTCGCTGTTGTTCTCGGGCGTGTCGGGCACGAGCAGCGCGTCGCGGTAGTGCTCGACCGCCTCGTCGAGCGTCGCGAAGCGCCTGCGGTTGGGGATCTCGACGACCTTGACGGCGGGCTCGATGCCCATCTCGCGCAACACCGCGAGCGCATCGAGGTAGCTCGGGCCCGGCACGCGCGGCACGTCGTGGAAGTGGCGCCAGAGTGGGTCGAGCAGCGCATCGGCGCTGAAGGCGCCGAGGTACAGCACGACGCGCCGGCGGGCGGCGCCGTCGAGCTTTTCGAGAAACGGGACGGCGTCGGGCACGAGCGCGAGGACGAACGACGAGAACGCGACGTCGGCGGGCTCGACGTCCGCGTCCTCCCATCTCGCGCGGATCGTAGTGACGTTCGCGACCCCGAGCTGCTCGGCGCGGCGCTCGAGCACGTCGAGCATCGCGGCGCTGGGCTCGACCGCGGTCACGTGCGCGACCGCGCCGGCGAGCGCGAGTGCGAAGCGCCCCGTGCCCGCGCCGACGTCGAGCGCGCTGCTCGACGCGTCGCTCGCGCGCAGCAGCCGGCGCAGGAAGGGGTCGCTGTCGGGGTGCGCCAGGCGCGCGCTGCGGTCGTAGCGCTCGGCGCGCTTGTCCCAGAACGATCCGCTGACGAGCCCGGCGCCGGGCGACAGGCGCGCGAGCTCGTCGAGGCGGTTGGTGACCAGCCCGCGCCAGCATTCGGCGCGCGGGGCCGGGACGCTTCGGTACATGCGCGCGACACTATGCGCGCCGGTGACGGGCGTCAACGCGCGTCGCGAACGCCGCGCCCGCGGCGCAGCGGCGGGAAAAGCACGATCGCCGGCATTGAGTGCGAATCCGCTATTGCGTTCGATCCCTAGAGCTGGTTAGGGTCGCGCCACCGGAGCTGAAACCCGAGGCTCGTCGCGATCACGGAGGATGAAATGTCGGTTGGGAGTCGCCCGCACGCCGTAGCCGCGCTGAGCCTCACGCTCCTGCTGTCGATCTGGGTCGGGGTCGCGAGCGCCGACGTCGAGAGCGTCAAGCTGACGCTGCGCGGCCAGAGCGCGCTCCCGTCGCTCGGCCACGACGGCCAGGTCAAGCCACGCGGCCAGAACGGCGACGTCGCGCTGCTCGGCGACACCGCCTTCGTCGCGGCGGGCTCCAAGAACCACGGCGCGCTGTCGACGCCGGGACGCATCTGCACCGACCACGGCGGCGTGAAGGTCGTCGACATCAGCAACCCGGCGGCGCCGGCGGTCATCGACCAGATCGAGATCGCGGACACGAAGAACATCCTCACCGGCCCGAAGGGCAACCCGCGCCGCGGCGCGAACGTGCCGAACGTCGCCTCGACCGCGAGCAGCGTCGACGTCATCCACAACCCGGTCGCCAACAAGGACATCCTCGCGATCACCACCGAGCGCTGCGAGCAGTCGTTCTTCGACGGCGCGCGCGTCGAGTTCTGGGACGTCACCGACCCCGACAACATCCCCAGCGCGCCGATCGGCGTGATGGACCCGCAGGACATCGTCAACCCGGTCTGCACGCCCGGCAACCCACCCGTCTGCCCGCCGGGCACGCCCGCCGCCGACGGCCGCTGGGGCATCTTCGAGGACGTCCGCATGTTCACCCGCAACAACGGGCCGGGCGGGTCGACGAAGGTCTATGCCGTCGCCACCAGCCCGTTCAGCATCGGCAACACCGGCGGCGTCTCGTTCGTCGGCGACTTCCGGCTGCTCGACGTGACCGATCCGGCGAACCCGACGCAGCTCAAGAGCTTCCCCAACTCGCCGATCGGCCAGAGCACGAACAACGGCTGCCGCACCTTCCAGGCCGCGCGCTCGGCGGCGCCGACGCCCGACCGGACGAGCGCGATCGTGTCCTACTACGACGGCGCCCAGCCACCGTTCGCCCCCTCGACGCAGCAGGTCGAGGCGCTGCGCGCCGACTTCGGCAGTCCCAACACCGCTGCGCTGTTCAAGCTCGACCTGGACAACCTGCCGCAGTTCGCCGGCGGCCAGGGCACCAACGCCGATCCGAAGCTGTTCGCGCCCAACCCGGCGGTCTTCGGCTACCCGCCCGCCGGCGACGGCGGCGAGAGCCCCGAGGCCGCGATCGAGGGCAACGCCGCCGACGTGACGACGTTCACCGGCCCCGATGGGCACACGCTGGCGATCGTGTCCGAGGAGGACATCGACCCGGCGCTCACCAACCTCACGATCGACGCGCCCGCCGTGGCCTCCTACAGCGGCCGCGCATGCGAGACAGTGGCCGCCCCGAGCAAGCTGTACCTGCGGCCCGGCCAGGAGCTCTCCGACGACATCGCGTACGTCGGCCGCGGCTGCCCGGCGTCGACGCTGGCCAACTCCACGCTGCTGCAGGACGACCCGTACGTCGAGAACCCGAGCGGCGAGATCGCGCTGTTCGAGAGCGGCGGCAACGGCTTCGACGGCTGCAGCTTCAGCCGCAAGCTCAAGCGCGCGTTCGAGGCCGGGGCCGTGGGGGCGATGTACAACATCGGCGGGGAGTTCCTGACGATGTCCAACGCCGGCCCGGATGGCGGCCTGGCGAACATTCCGAACGTCGGCGTCAAGCTCGGCGCCTTCAACAAGATGGTCGGAAGCTACGTGCCCAACCGCGTCTTCACCGGCGCGGCGTTCAGCGGCGGCGGCACGCCGTCCAACTGGGAGGTCGCGCCC
>DATMJM010000372.1:0-3151 GCA_035553935.1 Solirubrobacteraceae bacterium | reverse complement strand
GCCTCACGATCCCCGGCAGCGTCGACCGCGAGCGCGGCGCTGCGATCGAGGAGGCGATCTGGGAGAAGATGCACTTCGCGCGCCACATGCGCACGGAGCGCCTCGGCGTCTTCTCGATCGGCGCCGACGACGGCCATCGCTCGGAGTCGCTGGCCATCACGCAGGTGCTGATCCTGTACCACCTGGTGACCGCCAAGGCGGCCGTCGCGGTGGGTGGCGACGATGCGCCGGCGCGCAGGCAGACGCGTGGCGTGCCGTCGCCGGCGTAACGCGCGCCACGCACGCGAGCGCGTGCGCGCCACCCGGCAGGCTCGCGTGATCGAGCGGCAGAGCGTGGCGAGCCGGACCACGAGCTAAACGAGAATCATTCTTGGTAGTGTGGGCGTCACATGACCAGGGAGCTCCGGATCGTGGCGTGCTGCGCGCTCGCCGCCGCCGCCCTCGCCGCGTGCGGCGCCGGTGACGACAGCGCCGCCGGGACGAGCGGCACCCGTCTCGTGGCGACGACCTCGCAGGTCGGCGACCTCGCGCGGCAGGTCGGCGGCGCGCGCGCCGACGTGCGGCAGATGCTGCAGCCCAGCACCGACCCGCACGAGTACGAGCCGCGGCCGAGCGACGTGGCGGCACTCGGCGGCGCGGACGTCGTCGTGCGCTCGGGGGGCGATCTCGACGACTGGCTCGGCGGCGTCCTTGGCAACGCCGGCTCGGAGGCGAAGGTCGTCACGCTGATCGACCACGTGGGCACGCGCCGGGCCGGGGGCGGAGTCGACCCGCACTGGTGGCACGATCCGCGCAACGCGATCGTGGCGGTGGGGGAGATCCGCGACGCGCTGACGGCCGCCGACCCCGCCGGCCGGCGCACCTACGCGGCGAACGCCGCCGCCTACGTCGCGAAGGTGCGGGCGCTCGACCGCGCGATCGCGGCGTGCATGCAGGCGATCCCGCCCGACCGGCGCAGGCTCGTCACCGACCACGACGCCCTCGGATACTTCGCCGAGCGCTACGGCATCGACGTGGTCGGCACGGTGATCCCGGCGCGGTCGACGCAGGCGCAGGCGTCGGCCGGCGAAGTCGCGCGGCTCGTCCGCACGATCCGCGCGCAGGGCGTCCGGACGATCTTTCCCGAGGATTCCGTCAATGCCAGGCTCACCCGCGCCATCGCCGCCGATGCCGGCGCCAGGGTCGGGCCGGCGCTGTACGCCGACACGCTGGGCCCGCCGGGAAGCGAGGGCGCGACCTACCTCGGCGCGCTGCGCTTCAACGCCCGTGCGCTCGCCGCCGGCTTCGGCGGCGACGCGCAGCGCTGTCAGCTGTAGGCGTCCCAGGCCTTGAGGAAGGGCAGCGGGTCGAACGCCGCGCCGCCCGTGTTCCAGCCGGGGCCGCTCCACATCTCGAAGTGCAGGTGGCAGCCGTTGGCCTCGCCGGTGTCCCCGACGTGGCCGACGAGCTGCCCGGTCCGCACGCGCGCCCCGGTTTGCAGCGGGGAGCGGTCGCGCAGGTGCATGTAGGCGTAGTCGACGTCGGTCCCCTCGCCGTCGATGACGACGTAGTTGCCCCCGGCATCGTGCGTCTGGTTGAGCTTCACGACACCGCCGCGGGCGGCCACCAGCCGCGTGCCGCAGCGTGCGAAGACGTCCTGGCCCTCGTGCGCGCGGCCGTTGCGCGCCGCCCCGAACATCGCCTGTCCCGCGCCGTAGCTGTGGCGCCCGCGCACCGGGAAGATGTGGTCGACGAGGTCGAAGGCGCCCGCCGCAGGCCCGCCGGCCGCCGAGGCGGCGACGGCGCCGGCCGTCGGCATGCCGGGTGCCACGCGAAACTCGTAGCGGCCGGGCGGCTGCGGCGCGCCCGCCACGCGGCCGTCCCAGCGGACGCTGCTGACGGTCCCGGGCGCGAGCGTCAGCGGCCACGCGCTGACCGCCGCGCCGTCGATCACCCGCACGACCGTGACCGTGACCGCCATCGGCTCGCGCGCCAGCAGGTCGACGCGGGCCTGCCGCGCCGCGTCGTAGAACACGCGCCGGCCGATCACGCGGACGTCGAGCGGCCCGCCGCCATCGCCGCGCACGACGGAGACGACGGCACGGCTCGCGGGCGATCGCGCGCCGTCGCCGTTGATCGCCCGCAGGCGCCCGCTCGAGGCGCGCTGCGGGACGACGACGTCGACGCTCGTGCTGCGCGCCTTGGTCACGCGTGCGACGACGTCGTCGCCGTTGCCCCTGCCGCCGAGGAACGCGATCTTCGCGACGCTGCTCATCGTGCGGCCGCGCACGCGCAGCGTGCTGCCGGCCTTCGCCGCGTCGATCGCGGCGCAGGCCGCCACGCAGGAGACCGTCCGGATCGCCGCCGGGTCGGAGGCGTGGGCGCCGCCGGTCGGCGCGGCGGAGGCGCTTGCGGGCATGCCGAGGCCAACCCCGCCAACGACCGCGACGACGACCCGTTTCAGCTCGACCAACCCCCCGCCGGTGGTTCCCCCGCTCCGCCGCGCGACGCGGCGAATCCGGCCGACTGCTGCGCGGGAACGTACATGATCAGGCGGCGTGAGCGCCGTGACATATGCCCCGTTTCCACGCCGATCGGCGATGTCCTATGCTTGTGGCCGCCGCGCGGCAGCCCGCGTGGCCTTTTTCACGCCATGAAGACCTACGTCGCCAACGCCAACGACCGCGAGCGCAACTGGCTCGTCGTCGACGCCAGCGGGCAGACGCTCGGCCGCCTCGCGACGCAGATCGCCGACGCGCTGCGCGGGAAGCGCAAGCCGGCGTACACCCCGCACGTCGACACGGGCGACTTCGTCGTCGTCGTCAACGCCGAGAAGATCGCGGTCACCGGCAACAAGCGCGCGGCGAAGACGTACTACCGGCACTCGGGCTATCCCGGCGGCCTGAAGACGCGCACGCTCAACGACATGCTCGAGCGCCGCCCCGAGGAGGTCCTGCGCCTGGCCGTCAAGGGCATGCTTCCGCGCAACCGCCTCGCCCGCAAGCAGCTGACGAAGCTCAAGATCTACGCCGGGCCGGAGCACCCCCATCAGGCCCAGAAACCGCAACCGATGGAGCTTTCCTCTTGATCGACGAGAGCGCCGAGCCGCCCGAGGCCGAGGAGTCGGCGGCCGACACTCCGGAGGCCGACGCCTCCGCGGCAGTCCCCGCCG
>DATMJM010000371.1:0-4205 GCA_035553935.1 Solirubrobacteraceae bacterium | reverse complement strand
TCACGACACCGCCAACGCCGTCGCCACGTCGATCTCGACTCGTGCGCTCGCGCCCAAGACGGCGGTCCTGCTGTCGGCGATCCTGAACTTCGCCGGCGCCTTCATCTCGATCAAGGTCGCGGCGACGGTCGCCGGCGGCATCGTCGACGCCGAGCTGGTCACGACGACCGTGATCTTCGCCGGCCTGATCGGCGCCATCGTCTGGAACCTCGTGACGTGGTTCTTCGGCCTGCCGTCGAGCTCGTCGCACGCGCTGATCGGTGGCGTGGTCGGCTCGGCCTTCGCCGCCAGCGGCCCGGCCGCGATCTTCGGCGGGGGCCTGATGGAGAAGGTGATCGTCCCCGCGCTCGTCGCTCCCGTCGTGGCGTTCCTGGCCGCGGGGGCGTGCATCCTCATCACCTACCGGATGGTCGGCGCGCTGCGGCCGGGGCCCGTCAACCGCGGCTACCGCCTCGGGCAGATCGCGAGCGCCAGCCTGCTGTCGCTGTCGCACGGCACGAACGACGCGCAGAAGACGATGGGCATCATCACGCTGGCGCTCATCGCGCACGGCACCCTGGAAGGACCCAGCCCCGATCCGCCGTTCTGGGTCATCGTCTCGGCCGCGACGGCGATCGCGCTCGGCACGTATAGCGGCGGCTGGCGCATCATCCGGACGATGGGCAGCCGGATCTACAAGATGGACCCGGCGCAGGGCTTCTCCGCCCAGGGCGGCGGCGCGGCCGTGCTGCTGACGGCATCGCACCTCGGATTCCCGCTTTCGACGACGCACTCGATCACCGGCGCCGTGCTCGGCGCGGGCGCAGCGAAGCGGCTGTCGGCCGTGCGTTGGGGCCTCGCCGGCAACATCGCCGTCGCCTGGGTGCTGACGCTCCCCGCGGCCGCCTTCGTCGGCGCGCTCACCTACGGCATGAGCCGGATCTTCGGCGAGGGCGCGCTCGGCCCGGTCCTGATCTCCGTGAGCCTCCTCATGCTCCTGGCGGCGATGTTCGGCAAGCGCGTGCGCAGCGGACCGGCCATCACGACGGCGCCGGCGGACGCATGATCGCGACGGACACAGCCGCGCTGCTCGAGCTCGTGTGGGCGGCGCCGCTGGCGGCACTCACCGTCACCGTCGCGTGGGCGCTCGTCATCCGGGGCTCGACGCGCGCCGCCGAGGCGCGCCGCGACGGGCGCGCTGCCTGGACGACGCTGCACGTCGGGGTGGCCGCCATCGGCCTGATCCTGTTCGCCGCAGCCGTCCTGTTCGGGCTCGTCGTGATGACGTCGAAGGGCTGAGCGGACACACTCCGGATCGCGGTGCATCACGCGCTGCAGGTGTGGTTGCAGGGCGACGTAACCATGCGCGCGGAGGTGAAAAGCCCGCCGCGGCGCGGCAAGGTGGCTGCAATCGAAGGAGAGGAAGTCCATGCGCCCCCTGCCCCTCAGCATCGTCGCGGCAGCCGTCGCACTGCTCGCAGCGCCCGCCGCAAGCGCCCATGTCGTCCACACCGTCTCGCCCGGCGACACCCTCTGGTCGATCGCCGCGAGCCACAACATGACGACGCGCACCGTCGCGGCCTTCAACGGGCTGACCGAGAGCTCCAACGTCCTCCTCGGCACGCAGATCAAGATCCCGTCGATCGCCGAGGGCCGGGCGGCGCTCGCCCGCGCGGGGATCGTGCCGCCCGGCGCGACCGCCGGCATCGCGCCCGCGAAGGCCTCCAGCGACGCGCCGCGCCCGCTCGGTGCCTACGTCGTGCGGCGCGGCGACACGCTGAGCGGCCTCGCGGCGCAGACGGGCGTCCCGGCGGCGCAGATGGCGTACATGAACGGCATCTCGCCGAACGCGCACCTGCTGATCGGCACGGTCATCAAGCTGCCGGTCGGCGCTCCGGCGCCCACGCACGCGCACGAGCCCGCGCCGGCGACGCGCGTCGTGCCCGCGGCGACGCCCGTGCCCACCCCCGCGCGCCTGAGCTCCGGCGAGATCAAGCGGATCGCCGCGCAGCATGGCGCGCCGGCGTCGCTGGCGGCGGCGATCGCCTGGCAGGAGAGCGGCTTCAACAACGCGATGGTCTCGTCCGCCAACGCACGCGGCATCATGCAGGTCATGCCCGGCACGTGGGACTGGGTCAACAAGAACCTCGCGCCCGCCCCGCTGGACCCGAAGTCGGCCGCCGACAACGTCCGCGCGGGGTCGTTGTACCTCGCGCAGCTTCTGCGCCAGACGGGCGGCGACCAGCGCCTCGCGGCGGCGGGCTACTACCAGGGCCTGTCGTCGGTTCGCGCGCGCGGGATGTTCGACGACACCAAGCGATACGTCGACAACGTGATGGCGCTCTCGGCGCGCTTCGGCGGCTAGCCGGTCGACGTGCGCGAGAGCACGCGCTGAACCTGCGACGCGCCACCTACCGGCCGTAGGTCACGACCCGCAGGACCTTCGCCGGCACACCGGCGGCGATCGAGAACGGCGGGACGTCCTGCGTGACGACGCTGTTGGCGCCGATGACGCAGCGCTCGCCGATCGTGACGCCGCTCGTCACGACGACGTTGGCGCCCATCCAGACGTTGTCGCCGATCCGCGTCGGCCCCTTGGAGTCGAAGCCCTGCCACGGGACCGGCCTGTCGGGGTCGTCGAAGCGGTGGTTGGCGTCGGTCACGAAGCAGCCGTTGGCGAGCATGCAGTGCGAGCCGATCTCGACGAGGTCGTGGGCGGCGACCATCACCGCGATGTTGAGGAACGCGCCCTCGCCGATGCGGACCTTCGCCCCGTCGCCGATGGTGATCCAGACGTTGGGCTCGAAGAGCGCGTGCGCACCGATCTCCAGGCGCCCGTCGCGCAGCGCCTCGAGCACGTTGCCGTGCAGCGGCCAACGCGCGAACGCCTTGCGGCGCATGAGCTCCCAGTGGATGCGGGCGCGGTTCCACGGCAGCGCGTTGCGCTCGTACCAGCGCCACTTCTGCAGCCACATCTTGGCCTGCGCGGCGATGTCGTCCATCGCGGCGAGGGTACGCGACGCGCATGCGGACGCCCGGGCTCGGCTGAGCTGTGGGATGCGATCGCAGATGACCGGCGGCATCAAGCTGCTACGCCGCCGCCGCGACCTTGCGCTTGCGCCCGCGCGCAGCCTTCGGCGTGGCGGCCGCGACGCCGGCGGCGACGAGGAACTCGCCGGTGTAGGAGCCGGCTGTCCCGGCGACGTCCTCCGGCGTGCCGGAGGCGACGACCCGGCCGCCCTCCTCGCCGCCCTCGGGTCCCATGTCGACGATCCGGTCGGCGGTCTTGATGACGTCGAGGTTGTGCTCGATGACGACGACGCTGTTGCCCTGCTCGACGAGCCTGTGCAGCACCTCGAGCAGCCGCTGGACGTCGGCGAAGTGCAGGCCCGTCGTCGGCTCGTCGAGGATGTACAGCGTCCGGCCCGTCGCCACCTTCGACAGCTCCGTCGCGAGCTTGACGCGCTGCGCCTCGCCGCCCGACAGCGTCGTCGCCGGCTGGCCGAGGCGGATGTAGCCCAGGCCGACGGCGGCGAGCGTCTCCAGGCGGCGGCGGATCTTCGGGATGTGCCGGAAGAACTCGACGGCCTCCTCGACGGGCATGTCGAGCACGTCGGCGATCGTCTTGCCCTTGAAGCGGACCTCGAGCGTCTCGCGGTTGTAGCGCTTTCCGTGGCACTGCTCGCACGGGACGTAGACGTCGGGCAGGAAGTGCATCTCGATCTTGATCTGCCCGTCGCCGCGACACACCTCGCAGCGGCCGCCCTTGACGTTGAACGAGAAGCGCCCGGGCTTGTACCCGCGCACACGCGCCTCCTGCGTCTTGGAGAACAGGTCGCGGATGACGTCGAACAGGCCCGTGTACGTCGCCGGGTTGGAGCGCGGCGTGCGCCCGATCGGCGACTGGTCGACCTGGATGATCTTGTCGAGCTGGCCGAGCCCGAGGATCGCCGTGTGCCGGCCCGGCCGCGTGCGCGCGCGGTGCAGGCGGTTGCCGACGGCCTTGAAGAGCACCTCGTTGACGAGCGTCGACTTGCCCGACCCGCTCACGCCCGTCACCGCCGTCAGCACGCCGAGCGGGACCTTCACGTCGATCCCGCGCAGGTTGTTCTCCGCGGCGCCGCGGATCTCGACGTGACCCGACGGTGTGCGACGCTTCGACGGGATCTCGATGACCCGCGCGCGCACGCGGCCGGGCCGGCACACGGCGATCCTCGGGCTCGGCC
>DATMJM010000370.1:0-3199 GCA_035553935.1 Solirubrobacteraceae bacterium | reverse complement strand
ACGGCACCGAGCGCGCGCATCGTGGTGATACTCGGGCGCCCGCCGAGCCGCGCGTCGCTGCTTCCGGCAGTTCTCGACGATCTCCGCAAGGCCGGTCACGAGATCAGCACGCACGTGATCGGCGACGGGCCGCCGGCGGCGGCGGTGGGCAAAGGAGCCGACCTCGTCGTCCTGCGCGCGCTCGACCTCGCGGCGCTCGACGCGCTGGCCGAGCTCGAGGATGCCGGAACGCGCTTCTGCAACACGGTGGCGGCCACCCGCGCCGCCCGCGACAAGATCGAGGCGACCAGGCTGCTGGCGGCTGCCGGGGTACCGCTGCCGCCGATCGTGCCGGCCGCCAACTGGGACGAGGCGCTCGCGGCGGCGGACGGCCGCGCGGTCGTGATCAAGGCGGCCGCCGGAAGCCGGGGCGAGGGCATCTTGCACACCAACGACCCGCCGGCGGAGCCGCCCTTCCCAGGACCGTACGTCGTTGAGCAGCACGTCAGGCACGACGGAATCGATCGCAAGCTCTACGTCGCCGGTGAACAGGTCTTCGGCGTCGAGCGAAGCTGGCCACCGCGGTCGCTCGCCGACAAGCTGGGACGCCGGTTCTCGCCGACGGCCGAGCTACACCGGCTGGCGCTCGCCGCTGGACGCGCGCTCGGTCTCGAGCTCTACGGGACGGACGTCCTATTGAGCCCCGACGGACCCGTGCTCGTCGACGTCAACGCCTTCCCGGGATACAAGGGCGTGCCGGAGGCACCGTGCCAGATCGCGGCATATCTCGATGAAGCAGCCCGCACGAGGGCGCTCCTTTGAGGCGCTGTGTCCCGACGAGGGGGGCGTGGTCGATCGCGGCTCGCGGACGCCGCGCGAACGGGGACGTCCCGCCGTGAACACCGCTGGCGTATCGCCCCGGCCGTTGGACGGGGTGCGATTGTGAGGCGTGTCTGCGCGGTGGTGGAGGCGTTGGCCGTCCCGGGCCGCAACCCGCTGTTGGCGCCGTTGCGCGCGCGGCTGGCCGAGCACGAGGTCGAGCTCGTCGCCTGGGACCCAGTCAGCTGCTTCCCGCTGCCCGACCCGGCTGCACCGCACGCCGATCTTTACCTGCTGAAGGGTGACGATCCCGCGGTTCTCAGCGCCGCTGGCTGCCTTGCGGACACCGGCGCTCCCTGCCTCAACAGCTTCGAGGCGACCGCGGCCGCGGCCGACAAAGCGCGAACGCTGGCACGCATGGCGCGCGCCGGCCTGCCCGTGCCGGCGTCACAGGTGATCGGCGAGCGGGATCGGCTCGCCGCGCTGCTCGAGGCGGCACCACGCTTCGTCAAGCCCATCCGTGGCGCACACGGCGACGGGGCCGAGCGGCTGGAGGCCGGGCAGGCGCACCGGGCCGGGCCGCCGCCATGGCTGGTGCAGGAGCCCGTCGAGGGCACGGGCCGTGACCTGAAGGTCTACGGTGTGGGCGAGAAGCTCGCCGTCCGGCGGATGCGCTTTCGCGCGGGCACGGTGGACATGCCACGGGAGCCGGCGCCCGAGCACGTCGCCGAGCTGCGGCCGCTTGCCCTTGCGGCCGCAGCGGCAGCCGAGCTGGATTGCTACGGCGCCGACTTCCTCTTGAGCCCTGTGGGCCCGGTGCTCGTCGATGTCAACGCGTTTCCCGGCTATCGAACGGTGGACGAGGCTCCCACCTGGCTGGCTGCGGCGGTGCTGCGGTGCCTCGACAACGGCTAGACGCTGAGAAGCACCGCCGCACAACGGCGAAAGCCGTCGTCGTCGAGGGCTTCTTCAACAAGCTGGGCTTCGGGATCGTCACCTTCGCGATCCCCCTCTACGCGCTCTCGCTCGGGCTCAACGTCGCCGAGATCGGCATCCTCGTCGCCGCCAAGGCAGCGATCCAGCCGCTGGTCAAACCGCTCATGGGCATCGCGATCGACCGCTTCGGCGCTCGGCGCGGCTACCTGACCGCCGTCAGCTTGCGCTTCGTGAGCACGGCGGTGCTGCTCGTTGCCGACACGCTCGCGGGGCTGCTAGCGGTTCGCTTCATCCAGGGCGCGGCATCCGCCGCGCAGGAGCCGGCATCGATCACGGTGCTGGCCAAGACGCAGCGCGACCGGCTCGGGCGGGCGTTCTCCGCCGTCCTGGCGGCGCGCGACGTTGCCAAGGTGTCGGCAGGTGCGGCCGCCGGCCTGCTGCTTGCGGCCACCGGCTCCTTCACGCTGCTGTGGATCGTCGTCAGCGTGATCGCGCTCATCCCCGTGCTGGTCGTGGTCGCGTTCGTTCGCGACGTGGCGGCGCACGGCGAGGAGCTGCCCGACGCCGAGCCTGCGCCGGTGCCCGACGAGGTCGCGCGGGTCCTGCGCAGCCCCACGCTGCGCCTGATCGCCGGCCTCGGCCTGATGGCCGGCATGACGGCGCACATGACGCACGCCATGTTCCAGGTCTATGCAACCGAGGTGGCCGGCCTCGGGCCCGGAGAGATCGGCGTGATCTACTCGCTCTCGGTCGCGTCGCTGCTGGCCGTCGGTCCGCCCGCTGGATGGGTCGCCGACCGGTACGGAAACGGTCTCCTCGCGTCGTCGCGCGCGGTCGCCAATGCCGTCTCCTCGATCGCTTACCTGATCTTCCCTTCGTTCGCGGGCCTCCTCGGCGGCCGCCTCGTCGACGACGCGGGCAAGGCGGCGTTCCGCCCGACATGGGCATCGCTGCTGGGGACGGCATCACGGCGCGCGGGTACGCGAGGCGGCCGGGTGGTGGCCAACCTCGATGCGGTGATGTCCATCGGAGAGGCGCTCGGACCGGTGGTCGCCGGGCTGATCTGGAACTGGGCCGGCGCCGCCGCGTTCCTGATCACGCGAGCCGTGCTCGGGATCGCGACCGAAGCAATCTTCGGCCGCCGCCTACGCGCCGCGCTTGCCGGCGAGGCGCCCAACCGCAGAGCCGACAGGGCAGCCGGCGAGGCCGAACTCACCCTGCGTGACGAGGCGCTCCCTAACACCTGAGCGCTGCAAAGGCGCTTGGAACGTGAACCGGCGCGAGCACCGGCACGGACCGGTCGCCGCTCGAGTCGCCCTGTCGGCGGAAGACTCCGCCGGACGTCACCGGCTCACCAGCCTCAGCGACGATGACACTGACGCAACTCGCGGACCGCCCGTCTACGTGCATCGGAGCGTGAACTGGTGTCCGCGCGTGGTGTCGGCGGTCTCCGAAGCGCACGGGT
>DATMJM010000369.1:0-3411 GCA_035553935.1 Solirubrobacteraceae bacterium | reverse complement strand
CCCTCGATCGCCTTGGCGTAGGGATCGATGAGGAGCTTGTTGGGGTTGAAGCGCTTGCCGCTCTCGGGGTCGTAGGGGCCGTGGACGCGGTAGCCGTAGCGCTGGCCGGGGCCGATCCCCGGCACGTAGCAGTGCCAGTTGTGGGCGGTCTGCTCGACGAGCTCGATGCGCGTCTCGTTGTCGTCCTCGTCGAAGAGGCACAGCTCGATGCGCTCGGCGTTCTCGCTGAAGATGCTGAAGTTCGTCCCGTGGCCGTTCCATCTCGGACCGAGCGGGAACGGCCGGCCCGGCCAGACCTCCGGTGCGCCCTCCTGCGCGGGGCTCATCGGATCAGCGCTCCCGATATCGGCGCCAGCACGACGCTGCCGTCGCTCAGCCGCGGGTCCCCCGCGGTCGCGAGCACGACCTGCGTGCGCGCCGCGCCGCCCGGCACGGCCTGCGCCTCGCCGGCGAAGTTGCACACGAGCCGGTACGCGCCGCGGTCGACAGCCAGCCAGCGAGCCTGCTCGTCGTGGTCGGTGACGATCTCGTCGTCGGGCAGCTCGTGGCGCACGCGCAGCAGTGTGGCGAACAGCTCGGCAAGGGCATCGTCGCGCTCCCGGGTGAGCTTGGAGCGCTCGAACGTCCGGGGATCCTGCGGATCGGGGACCTCCTCGCCCGCGAACTCCGCGAAGGCGGCGAACTCGCGGCGCCGCCCGTCGCGCGTCGCGACCGCGATCTCCTCGTCGATGTGATCGGAGAAGAACTGGAAGGGCGCGGGCTCACCGTACTCCTCGCCCATGAAGAGCATCGGGGTGAACGGCGACAGCAGCGTGCAGAACGCCGCCAGCGGGCGCGCCTGTGCCGGCAGGCGGTCGCCGAAGGCGCGGTTTCCGACCTGGTCGTGGTTGGAGTCGAAGACGACGAACTGCTGCGGCGGCCGGTCGTCGGCGGGCGCGCCGAAGCGGCGCTTGCGAAACGTCGAGTACTGCCCGTCGTGGACGAACGGTCGCCGGAACGCCTTGGCGAGATCCGCCACGGCGCCGAACTCCGCGTAGTAGCCCGCGCGGTCGCCGGTCAGCAGCACGCGCAGGGCGTGGTGGAAGTCGTCGGCCCACTGGGCGTCGTGGCCGAAGCCGCCGAGCTCGCGCGGGCGGATCACCTTGGGGTCGTTGAGGCCCGACTCGGCGATCACGAGCGTGCCCTCGCGCGCGGCGTGCACGCGGTCGGCGAGGGCGGCCATGATCGGGACCGCGCCGGTGTCGTAGACCGCGTGGATCGCGTCCAGCCGCAGGCCGTCGACGTGGAAGTCGCGCACCCAGCCCTCGGCGGACTGCAGGACCCACTCGCGCACCGGGTCGCAGTGCTCGTCGTCGTAGTTGATCGCCTGGCCCCAGAACGTCGAGTAGCGCTCGGTGAAGTACGGCCCGAAGGCGGTGAGCGCCTGGTTTCCCGAGGCGCCGACGTGGTTGTAGACGACGTCGAGGATGACGCTCAGCCCGTTGGCGTGAGCGGCGTCGACGAGCCGCTGGAAGCCCAGCGGCCCGCCGTAGCTGGACTGCGCCGCCGACAGGTAGACGCCGTCGTAGCCCCAGCCGTGGCGGCCGGGGAACTCGGCGATCGGCATGACCTCGATTGCGGACACGCCGAGCTGCGCGAGCGCGGGCAGGTGCTCGATCGCGGCGTCGAACGTGCCCGCCCCGGTGAACGTGCCGACGTGCAGCTCGTAGATGACGAGGTCGGACAGCTCGTGCGGCTCGAAGCCGTCGTCGGTCCAGGCGAACGCCTTGGGATCCACGACGCGCGAGGGCCCGCGCAGGCCGGCGGGCTGGTGGCGTGAGGCGGGATCGGGCAGGCCGTCGCCGCGGCCGTCGAGCACGTAGACGTAGTCCTCGCCGCCGACGCCGGGGACGCGACCTTCGTGCATCCCCTCGCCGACGTGCGCCAGCGCGTGCTCCTCGCCGCCGGCGCGGACGTGCACGCTCTCGGCGTTCAGGGCCCAGACGCGAAACTCGACGAGGCCGTCGTCGAGCGGGTTCGCGCCGAGCCGGCGCTCCCAGGGATACGGCTCGGCGGTCGACACTCGCCCAACGTACCCAGCGTCCCGCGCCGGGAACCCGCGCGGCGACGTCACGATCCCCGGTGCCGTGCGACGACATCGAGCGCAACAGCTTTGACAACGTGTCAACGAGACTGGTCCAACCAGTTGCGTGGCGCGCCGCAGGCCCCTCTCCGCGACGATCTTCGTCCGCGCGCTCGTGGCGGAAGCGGTGGGCGACATGCTGCGCGACCCCGGCTGGGCGCCGGGTTGCCTTGACCCGCCGTTCAGGAGCGGCGCCGCTGCAGAAGCGCGTAGACGGCGAGCACGACGAGGCCGCCGAGCAGCACGAGCGAGATGACGTTGACGACGTCCAGGCCGCCGTCGCCCTCCTCCTCGATGACAGTGGTCGCCGCGGGAGCGCCCGGGCGCGCGGGCGGGGTGGCGGCCAGGAAGGAGCGCTTGTCGAAGATGCCGGTTCCCCTTACGAAGGCCCAACCGCCGTAGATCTCGTTGCGGAAGGCGAACGCGCCCTGGGAGAAGAACAGCGGTATCGCCGGCGCCGCCGCGGCGAGCAGCCGCAGCTCCTCGGTGATCGCGCGTCGGCGCACGCCCGGCACGCGTGCCCCCGCGACGCGCTGCGCAGCGGCGTCGAACTCGTCGCTGCGATATCCGGTGACGTTGAGCGTGGCGGTCTGCGGATCGGATCCGAACATCGCGCGCAGGTAGTTGGGATCGCGCGAGACGAGGGGTGTCGTGCTCGTGACGGCGGCGTCGAAGTCGGGGGTTGCGCCGTCCTCGCCGATCGCCCGGCTGAGCTGGTCGGGCGACCGGTCGACGACCGACACCGTGGCGCCCGCGCGCCGCAGCGCGAGAGCCACCTGGCGAGCGGCCTCCGAGCGCACCGGATCGTTCTCGGGTGACAGCAGGCGGATCGGCGGCGGGTCGAGGGCGGCGAGCGCGCGCCTGGCGGCCTCGGGATCGGGCTCGTGCACCTGCGTGTCCGCCCTCCAGCGCGAGCGCGGGTGGACGAACCCGCGCAGCGCGGGCTCGGCGGGCGCGACGTTGCGGACGATCAGCCGCAGGTCCAGCGCCTGCGAGACGGCGCGCCGGAGCGCCGGGTCGTCGAACGGCGCGCGCCTGGTGTTCAGGACGAGCGCCGTGCCGACGTACCACGGCCCGCGCCGCACCGCGATGCCGAGCGAGCGGTCGAGGTCGACGGCGTTCTCCCGCGGCAGGCTCAGCGGCACCATGTCGATACGCCGCTGCTTGAGCGCCTCGAACGTCTCGTCGGCGTCGCCGATGAACGGCACCCGGACGCGCTGCACGCGCGGCGGGCCGCGGAAGTAGCGCGCGTTGGCGGTCAGGACGTAGCCGCCGGACCTGCTCGCGTG
>DATMJM010000368.1:0-6213 GCA_035553935.1 Solirubrobacteraceae bacterium | reverse complement strand
GCAAGACCGACAACGAGATCGGCCAAGAGCTCTTCATCTCCCCCCGCACCGTCCAGAACCACCTCACCCGCATCCGCGAGAAGACCGGCCTCAAGCGCCGCTCCGAGCTCACCCGCTGGGCCGTCGAGCACGCCATCGGCTGATGACCACGGGCTAGATCGCGCCGTACGCCCAGCCGCCGAGCATCGTGCGGATGAAGCGCTCGGCCTTGCCGTTGGTCTGCGGCCGGTAGGGGCGCGTGCGCAGGTGGCGGATCGCGAGAGCTCGGCAGGCGATCACGTGAACGCTCGAGCGGTAGGGGTTGCCGTTATCGGTGAGGAGCTGCTCGACGTTCATGCCGTAGCTGGCGAAGTGCTCAACGGCGCGGCGCAAGAAGCCGACTGCGGTGATCGCCCGTTCGTCGTTGAGCACTTCGACGTAGGCCAAGCGGGTGGCGTCGTCGATTGCGACATGCACGAACTCCCAGCCCAGCCGGTTGGCTTTGCGGTGATAGCCAGCTCGTGCGCGCGCGGGGTGCCCGCCGAGCATCGCATGCCCAGGCCGTGCGATGCGCCCAAGCTTCTTGACGTCGATCTGGATCAGCTCGCCGGGACGCTCACGCTCATAGCGTCGCGCGGGCTCCAGACCGAGACGGCCGAGCTTGCCGATCCCGATCTTCGTCAGGATCCCCGACACCGTCGAGTGCGCCATCGACAGGACCTCGGCAATCTCTGCAGCCGTCATCCGCAACCGTCGTAGCGCGGCGATCGCTTCAATGCGGCGCTCGTCGGTGCGATTGGCGACCCTCGCCGGCGCCGAGGAGCGATCAAGCGGGCCGTCTTGGCCCTCGCGGCGGTAGCGCTTGAGCCACTTGCGCGCGGTGCGGTCACTGACTCCGGCCGCCTCGGCGGCCTACGTCAGCGACCACCCCGCGACCTCGACACGATCGACCGGCAGCTCGCGGCCCTTGACGCTGAGCGTCGCGTTACCGTGCAGCTTCATCCGGTGTCCTCCTTGGGACTGGTGGCTTCGACACCAACCAGCCTCCAAGGAGGCCCGGATGAACAACGTCCTCAGGAACTACAGCTAGTCGGCGAACGGCAGCAACTGGTCGACCCCGCAGATCTCGAACACCCGCTGCACCTGCGCGGGCCCGCGCAGCAACAGCAGCCGCCCGCCGTCGGCTCCCGCACGCGCATGTGCGGCCAGCACGAGGCGCACGCCGGTCGAGTCGATGAACGTCAGCCGGGACAGGTCGACGACGATCGACAGCGCGTCGCCGTTCTCGGCGCGGTCGAGCTCGTGCTGCACGGCTGCGACGTTGTCGAGGTCCAGCTCGCCCGTCAGGCCGATCGTGTGGACGTCGCCTTCGCGCTCGGACGACATCGTCAGCCGGCCGAGCTCGAGCAGCTGCAGTGTGCGCGCGCGCACGGGAGGCGCGGCGGCCTTGTCGATCATCACCAACCGTCCTTCGGCTCCCGTGGGTCCACGCCCCTGCCCCACGAACAGGCGACGTCCCCACGAAAACTCGCTCGTCACGCTCCGCAGGCGGGGCGACGACGCGCCCGACAACTGTAGCCAGCTGTTCAAGGAAAGTCGCCCCGGCGCCGCGCTTGACGCTGCCCGCCCCGCGGCCTAGTCGCCTGTTTGCAGGGTCCATTTCGATGACTTCGGAGGATGAACATGAATCACGGAGACTTCGGCTGGAAGAAGGTGGTCGCGACGAGCGAGGCGCTGATCGCGGCGTCGCTGGCCGCGGGAGTCGCCACCCTCGCGGCGCTCGTGCTCGGGCTTCTCTAGAGGTTCGTCTGCTGGACCGTGCCGCTGGGGTGCACGCTCACCACCCGTAGGGTGTCGTCGCCGGCGCAGGTGAAACGATGCGGCGTCTGCGCCGGGACGACCACGATATGGCCCTCCGCGACGACCACCTCCTCCCCCCCGATCGTGAACGCGGCCGTGCCCGCGTGCACGACGAATACCTCGCCATAGGGGTGCAGATGGAGTGCCGGGCCCTGACCACGCTCGAACTCCGTCACGAAGATCGAGACGGCGACGTCGTCGCGCCCCTCGAAGAGCGCCGCCGCCGCGCTGCGGCGCAGCTTCTCGATCGGGATGACGGCCTCCACGTTCGCAAGGCTAGGTGGTCCGTTCGACGGTCCGCACCGGCATGGGCGTAGTTGGCACGGCCACGATGAGCGAAGTCGACCCCACCGGCATGTTCGAGCCGCTGTACGCCGCCGCTGCCCAGGGCGAGCGCGCGGTGCCGTGGGACCGCGGCACGCCGCATCCGCTGATCGACGAGTGGGCACGCGAGGTCGACGGCGCAGGGCGGCGTGCGCTCGTCGTCGGAAGCGGGCTCGGGCCGGACGCCGAGCTGCTCGCCGAGCGCGGCTTCGACGTCGTCGCCTTCGACGTCTCGCCGACCGCGATCGACAGCACCCGCGCCCGGTATCCGGACACCCGCGTCGACTACTGCGTTGCGGACCTGCTCGACCCGCCGGCGGCATGGCTGGAGGCATTCGACCTCGTCGTGGAGAGCCTGACGGTCCAGTCGATGCCGGTGCCGTTCCACGCGCGGGCGATCGCGAGCGTCGCGGGGATGGTCGCGCCAGGCGGCCGGCTGCTCGTCGTCGCCACCGCGCGGGAGCCCGAGGACCGCGTGCCGGACGGGCCGCCGTGGCCGCTGACGCGCGCCGAGGTCGACTCCTTCGCGCGCGGAGATCTCGAGCCGGTGGGCGTCGAGCGGGTTCGCGCCGCGGGCGTCCCACCGCGCTGGCGGGTTGAGTTTCGGCGCCCGTAGGCCGCGGGCGGCGCGCGTGAAGGCGCACCCGGTGGGGTATCGCCGGGCCGATGTCGCGCAACGTGCACCTCGTGCAGGCCTCTCCCGCCGAGGTCTTCGACGTGCTCGCCGACCCGCGCGGCTATGCCTACTGGGTGGTGGGCTCGAGGGAGATCCGGGATGCCGACCGCAGCTGGCCGCAGCCCGGCAGCCGGTTTCACCACACCATCAAGGTCGGGCCGCTGCAGATCCGCGACTACAGCGAGGTCGAGGAGGCGCGGCCCGGTCGGTTCCTGCAGATGAAGGTCAAGGGACGCCCGCTCGGAACCGCGCGGGTGACGCTCGATCTCGAGGCGGCCGATGGCGGCACGCGCGTGACGATGACCGAGGATCCCGCCGATCGGATCTCGCGCCTGCTGACGATGCCGCTGTCGCACCTGCTCGTGCGCGCGCGCAACGCGCCGTCGCTCGAGCGCCTCGCCGAGCTCGCCGAGGGGCGGGTCGCGATACCGGGCGACGAGGCCGGCGCGAGCGAGCACGCGCCGCAGGGACCCGGCAACGTCGAGAACCCCCTGTCGCGGCGGCGCGCGGCAACGCAGCGCCGCGCCGCGGCAGCCGTCGGGCGCGGCACCGCCGCCGGGCTGGCGGGCGCGATCGTGATGAGCGTCTCGACGAACGCCGAGATGCGCCTGCGCGACCGCCCGCCGAGCGATGCGCCGGCGCGCGCCATCGCGCGCATCTTCGGCATCAGGGCGCGCGGGAAGCGCCGCAAGATGCAGCTGGCGCTGGCGGGGCACCTCGTCACGAGCGTGTCGATCGGTGCAGCCGGCGGCGCCCTGCGAGCCGCGGGGCTGGCGCCGGCGCCGGCCAACGCCGCCGTCTTCGGGCTCGCGCTGCTGCCCGAGACCGTCATCGTCCCGGCCGTCGGCGCGACCGACCCGCCGTGGCGCTGGAGCGGCGTCGACTGGGTCGTCACGACGGTGCACCACGGCTTGTACGCCGCGACGGCCGGCGCGACGTACGCGCTGCTCGAGCGCCGCTCGCAGCGCTGATGGCTCGCGGTATGCGCCGTGGCTCGCCGCCGGTCGCCGGCAAGCGCGTGCTGATCACCGGCGGCTCGAGCGGGATCGGCCTGGCGTGCGCACGCGAGCTGACAGCCGCGGGAGCGCGCGTGGTCCTGCTGGCGCGCGGCGAGGAGGCGCTGCGCGAGGCGGCCGCCGCACTGTCTCCCGAACCGGCGGCGCTCGCGGCCGACGTCACCGACACGGCCGCGATCCGTGCCGCCGTCGATGCCGCCGCGCGGACGCTGGGCGGCATCGACGTCGTGGTCGCCAACGCTGCTGCCGCCGCCTACGGCCCGTTCGCCGCGATGGCCGTCGACGACTACAAGCGCACGATCGACGTCGCCCTGCTGGGCGTGCTGAACACGACCCACGCCGCACTCCCCCATCTCGAGCGCAGCGGGGGCGCGCTCGTGGTGGTCGGCTCGATCGCCGGCCGCGTGCCGACCCCGTGGCTCGCGGCGTACACCGCCGCAAAGCACGGAGTGCGCGGGTTCGCCCGCACGCTCAGCACGGAGCTGCGCGCATCGGGAAGCCCCGTCCGCGTGGCGCTCGTCGCGCCCGGCCCGGTCGACACCCCGTTCTGGTTTCGCGCGCGAACCGTCGATCGGCGCCTGCCGCCGCGACTGTACGGCATCTACAGGCCCGAGGACGTCGCGCGCGAGGTGACGCGCGCGATCGTCAGCCCGCGGACGGAGCGCACCGTCGGGGGCCTGATGGCCGCGGCCGCGTTCGCCGACGCGGTCGCACCGAACGTGACGCTGCCGCTGATCGGACGGCTGGCCGGCGTAGGCTGGCGCAAGCGTGGCAGCCGGCCGCCGGCGCCGGCCGACGCGCTGACCGAGCCGGCCGCCGACGCGGACCTGCACACGGGTTCGCTGCGCAGCAGGCCGAGCGTGCTCGTGAGGCTGCGCGACCTGGCGAGGCTCGGGCGCTGACGCCGCCGGCACCGCGCGCGGGCAACCGGCGGACCGCCGCGCGCAGCGCCGTGCTACTGCTCGGCGTCGGCGTCCTCGTCGACGGCGCCCGACGGATCGTCCTCGTCGCGCGCGATGCCGGACCAATCGCCGGCGACGTCGTCGAGCGTGTCGCCGGCGCCGGGCCGCGCCTGCTCGCGCGTGACCTTCGCCTTCTTGGAGGCTTCGTCGATGTGCTCGCCGAGCTCGTCGACCTGCCGCTGCATGGTCTCGGCCTCCGGGCTCTCGCGCGTCTCGTCTGAATCGTCTGGGGTCATGGTTCTCATCTCCCCGCGCCGGGCGCGGCTGATGCGCTCGCGTCGCAGCAGTCGCGCCCGGAGGCGACGCAGGCAGATGCCGGCTATGCGGCGTCGAGCGCCAGGGCGCCCGGCGCCTGCGGTATGCATCTTCGTGCCGAGCGTCGCGCGATCCGGGCAGCGCGTGGCTGGCTGTACGGCCAGCGACACCATGCCGGTCGGCTGCGCGGCGTCCGGCGGCGGACTCTCTCAGCCAGGAGAAGGGGCCTCGGCGGCGAGGCTCTGCTCGAGCGTGATCGTGTTGCCGGCGGGGTCGTGGATCGTCGCCCTGCGCACGACGCCCGGGACGGTCTCGACCGAGTCGGGCGCGATGCCGCGCATTGCCACGAAGCCGACGTGACGCTCGAGGTCGTCGACGACCATCGTCAGCAGCGCCGTGCCGGCGCGCGCATCGTCGGCGACGACGGCGATCCAGCTCGTGCCGGACAGCCGCCAGGCGGCTTCGCCGGGCCCGGGAGCGCGGTCCGGCGGGCGGCCGGCGAAGATCTCATACCAGGCGCGGGCCGTCTCGAAGTCGTCGACGGGCATGTCGGTGAAGATCTCGCTGTCCACTGGCACGGCAGGCTACGGGCTCGGCCGCTGCGGCGGCACGCCGCGGGCAGGTGGCCCGGCGCGCGATTTGCCGGTACCTTGAGCGGGCGGCGCAGCCGGCGACCGACAAGCACGCAGCCGATGCGCAGCTCTGGCAGGCAGGAACAACCACGGTTCGGGCTCGACCCGAGGAGGGAGTTACGCATGGCCTTTTGGAGCAAGATCAGCAAGACCGACAAGAACGCTCACCCGGACGCGGCGCCCGCCGGGCCCCTGCCCGCCGCGACGCAGCACGACGACCGGCTGCCGGGAGTCGCGGGTTACAGCGGCTACGGCATCGGCAAGAACGCGATGCCCGAGAACCGCTTCAACTTCGTCCGGCCGGACGACAAGCAGCAGCGCTGAGCGGGGCGGCTCGAGCTGCTCGGCCGCTTCGGCCCAGCAACGTCATCGTGCGCGGCACGCGGCGGCGCATCCCGTCGCACCGCCGCCGCGAGCCGCTACAGATCCAGGCGCTCACACCGCGCTGTAGAACGAGATGATCACCGCGATCGCCGCGAGGATCAGGCCGACGCACACGCCGACGAGGA
>DATMJM010000367.1:0-3192 GCA_035553935.1 Solirubrobacteraceae bacterium | reverse complement strand
CGCGGGCAGCGGGCGCCGCGGCCCGCGGCCCGCCGCGCGCCAGCCGGCGAGGCGTCCGCGCAGCGCGGCGGCGTCGCGCGAGATGACCGCGTCGCCGGCGACGACGATCGCCTCGGTGAGCAGCGCGCGCGCGGCGGCTTGCGAGCGCAGCACGCCGTAGCGGCGCAGCACGTAGCCGCGGCCGAAGCCGGCCTTGCGACGCTGCTCGGCGGAGCGATGCCCGAACGTCGCCGAGCCGACGTGCACGGCGACCGCGTCGAGCGCCACTGCGGCGCCCCAGCCGCCGGCCCGCAGGCGCAGCGCCAGCTCGAAGTCCTCCATGTACGCCGCGAGCGCCTCGTCGAGGCCGCCGACCTGCTCCCACGCGGCGCGCCGGATCGCGGCAGCCGCGCCGGCCGGCCCGAGCAGCGCCGGCACATCGGCGCGCGCATGCGACGGCGGGTGCCCCTGCCAGCGCGGGAACGCCGCCAGCGTCCGGTCGGCCGTCAGGCCGGCGCTGTCGATCGCCGCCTCGCCGGGCCGAACGAGGAGCGGCGCCACCGACCCCGTCGGCGGGTCGCGCTCCAGTGGCGCGACGAGGCGCTCGAGGAAGTCCGGCCGCGCATCGACGTCGTTGTTCATCATCACGACGACATCCCCGTCGCCCGCCGCGGCGGCCGTGTTGCACGCGACGGCGTACGCCATGTTGCGCTCCAGGCGCCGCAGCTCGACGGCCGGGAACTCGGCGCGTACGCGAGCGGCGGTGTCCTCATCGCAGCCGTTGTCGCAGAGGTACACCCGATGCCCGCGGGTCTGCCGCGCGAGATGCTCGAGGCAGCTGCGGGTGAGGTCCCAGCGGCGGTAGGCGACCAGCGCCACGTCGACCGACAGCGCCGTCAACGGATCGACGCCGCGTCGCAGCGGGGCACGTGCTCGTTCATCGCGCGAACCCTACGGCGAGCCCGGGTGGGCACGAGGCGTGCCTTGCTAGGGTCGCGCCGTGCCGCAGGCTTCCGATCCGGCGTCCGCGCTGACCGATCTCGACGCGATGCTGAAGGAGATGGAGCTCGCGCCGGCGATCGTGCAGCCGTCGGACTACTGGCGCACGCTGAACGATCTCAACACGAGCCAGCTCGACGACGCCGGGTTTGCGCGCTTCAAGCGCACGGTCAACCAGAACTACTTCGGCTGGGTCCCGCACGTGCTGTACGACAACCAGCTGCGTGCGATGGCGAAGGCGTGGCTGCGCCATCCCGAGCCGGCCGTCGTGACGGCGCGCCTCGGCGACGTGAGCACGCTCGAGTCCGGCGCGGCGCGCGCGAACCCGTTCGTCCGCGCCCGCGCCCGGCGCATCCACGCGCTGTTCCTCGCGCTGCTGTGGGAATACGTGCGCAGGCGCGACCGCCGCGGCATCCTCGAGCGGCTGGAGGAGCCCGAGCTCGGCGATCCCGTCGTGGCCACGTACCGCGGCCGGCGCATCAGCCAGGACCTCTGCAACTCGGTTCACGAGCTCTACAGCGCCACGGCCGCGCTTGCGGACCACACGCCGGGCGCCGGTGGGGTGCTCGAGCTCGGCGGCGGCTACGGCCGCGTCGCATGGGTCTTCCTCAACGAGTTTCCGCAGTCGCGCTACATCCTCTGCGACATACCGCCCGCGCTCGCGATCGCGCAGCAGTACCTCACCACGCTGCTGCCCGACCGGCGCGCGTTCCGCTTTCGCCACTTCGACAGCCACGCTGAGGTCGCCGACGAGCTCGCGGCGGCGCAGATCGCCTTCCTGACGCCGAACCAGCTCGAGCTGCTCGAGCCGCTGGGCGTCTCGCTGTTCGTGAACATCAGCTCGCTGCACGAGATGCGCCCCGAGCAGATCGCCCACTACCTCGGTCAGGTCGACCGCCACACCGACGGCTACTTCTACACGAAGCAGTGGGAGCGCTGGCACAACACCGAGGACGACGTCGTCATCGGCCGGGCGGACTACCCGATCCCGCCGGGCTGGCGGACGATCTACGAGCACGCGCACCCGATCCAGCGACGCTTCTTTCACGGGCTGTACAGCACGCGCGGCTGATCGCGCCACCACGCGACCGTCCGCTCGATCCCCTCGCGCAGCCCGATCGCGGGGGCGAATCGGACCTCGTCGCGCAGGCGCGTGACGTCGGCGACGAGCTGCGGCGGATCGCCCGGGCGCGGCGCCAGCGCGCCGATGTCGAGCAGCTCGGGGCGCCCGGCCGCGGCGCCGATCGCCTCGATGACCTCGCGCAGCGGGCGGGCCTCGCCGGAGCCGATGTTGACCGCGCCGGTCGCGTCGCTGTCGAGCAGCGCGGCGAACGCGGCGGCGACGTCCTCGACGTGCAGGAAGTCGCGGACCTGCGTCCCGTCGCCGGTCTTCGCGCGCTCCCCCGCGACGAGCGCGCGCGCGACCGACGCGACGAGCCGCCCCGGCGCCTCCGCGGGACCGTAGAGGAAGAACACGCGACCCCACGCGAGCTGCGGCACGACTTGCGACGCCACCCGGCGCGTCGCGTCCTTGCAGACGCCGTAGAGCGTCGCCGGCTCGACCGCCGACGCCGCCTCCGACAGCGCGCCCGCACCGCCCCACGCGTACTCGGCGCACGTACCGGCCATCACCGCGCGCCGACCGCCGGCGGCGGTGAACTCCTGCGCCAGGCGCACGCTCGCCGCCGTCCACGCGACGTTCTCCGGCGCCTGCCAGAAGCGGCCGTGCTCGGCGTACCAGGCGAGGTGCAGCAGGTGTGTCGCGCCGGCCCGCGCGACGACCGCCGCCCGCTGCGCGTCGTCGAGCAGGTCGGCCTCGAGCCACGCCACGGCGCGCGGCGCGCCGGCGGGGGCGCGGCGCGCCACCGCGCAGACGTCGAAGCCGCGCTCGAGCAGCGGCGCCAGCGCGTGGCGCCCGATGAACCCGCTCGCCCCGGTGACGAGCACCCGGCGCGGCTCGCTCATGCGCCGCCGACGTCGGGATAGGCCGCGTCGCGCGCGGACATCGTGCGCCCGCCGGCGGGCGGCGGCGGCCAGTCGATCGCGAAGGCGGGGTCGTCCCAGCGCACGCCGGCGGCGGCCTCGCCGACGTACGGCACGTCCATCGCGTAGAGGATCTCGCTGGCGTCGGCGAGCGTCTGGAAGCCGTGCGCCAGCCCCGCCGGGACGAGCAGCGCGCGCCCGTTGTCGGCGGTCAGCTCCACGCCGAACCAG
>DATMJM010000366.1:0-9205 GCA_035553935.1 Solirubrobacteraceae bacterium | reverse complement strand
CTCCAGTCCCGTCACGCGGCGCGACTCGCGCGCCCATACCGGCCGGACGCCGAGCAGCGCGAGGATCTCGGCGTCCGGCCGGTGTGGGCGCGCGAGTCGCGCCGCGTGACGGGACTGGAGGTCATCTCGCTCGAGGAGCTCGGCCGCCCGCGGATCGACGTCACCGTGCGCATCTCCGGCTTCTTCCGCGACGCCTTCCCGCACCTCCTGGCGCTGCTCGACGACGCGGTCGCGCTCGTCGCCGCGCTCGACGAGCCGCCGGACATGAACTTCGTCGCCGCGCACGCCCGGGAGGACGCCGCGGTCCTCGCCGGCGAGCTCGACGCCAAGCCCGCCTGGCGGCAGGCGACCACGCGCATCTTCGGCTCCAAGCCCGGCGCCTACGGAGCCGGGCTGGCGCAGCTGCTCGACGCGCGCGACTGGCGCGACGGCGGCGATATCGCCGAGGTCTACGAGGCGTGGGGCGGCTTCGCCTACGGGCGCGGGCTGGAGGGCGCGTCGGCGCGCGACGCCATGCGCGGCTGCTTCGCGCGCATCGACGTCGCGGTCAAGAACGTCGACAGCCGCGAGCACGACATCCTCGACTCCGCCGACTACTACGAGTACCAGGGCGGCATGGTCGCGACGGTCCAGGCGCTGAGCGGCCGCGAGCCGTCGGCGGTGCTCGGCGACTCGTCGGATCCCTCGCGCGTCGTCTCGCGCTCGCTCGCGCAGGAGACACGGCGCGTGTTCCGCGCGCGTGTCGCCAACCCGCGCTGGATCGCGTCGATGATCCGCCATGGCTACAAGGGCGCCGCCGAGCTGGCGGCGACCGTCGACTACCTCTTCGGCTACGACGCGACGACCGGCGTCGCCGACGACTGGATGTACGAGGACGTCGCACGCAAGTACCTGCTCGACGAGGACGTCGGCTCGTTCATGACCCGGTCGAACCCGTGGGCGGCGCGCGCGATCGCCGAGAAGCTCATCGAGGCCGCCGAGCGCGGCCTGTGGGAGGAGCCCGACGGCGAGACGATGGACGCCATCCGCGCGCGCTATCTGGAGCTCGAGGGCGAGCTCGAGGAGAGCACCGCGTGATCCCGGGCTACCCCTTCTCGGCGATCGTCGGCCAGGAGGCGCTCGTCGAGGCGCTGCTCGTCAACGCCGTCTCGCCCGAGGTCGGCGGGGTGCTCGTGCGCGGTGAGCGCGGCACCGCGAAGTCGACGGCGGTGCGCGCGCTCGCGCCGCTGCTGCCCGCCGCGCCGGCGGCCGCCGACCAGCCGTTCTGCTTCGCGCCCGGCGACCTCGCACCCGGCGGCGTCGTCGACGCGGCGGCGCCCGTCGAGGAGCGCCCGGCGCCGCTCGTGGAGCTGCCCGTCGGCGCCACGATCGACCGCCTCGTCGGCGCGCTCGACCTCGGTCGCGCGCTCGCCGGCGAGCGCGCGTTCGAGGCCGGCCTGCTGGCCCGCGCGCACCGCGGCGTGCTCTACGTCGACGAGGTCAACCTCCTGCCCGACCACCTCGTCGACGTCCTGCTCGACGCCGCCGCCATGGGCGTCTGCCACGTCGAGCGCGACGCGGTGTCGGTGCGCCATGACGCCCGCTTCCTGCTCGTCGGCACGATGAACGCCGAGGAGGGCGAGCTGCGCCCGCAGCTGCTGGACCGCTTCGGGCTCGGCGTCGAGGTCGCGGCGCCCGAGGATCCCGCCGTGCGCGCCGAGATCGTGCGCCGCCGGCTGGCCTACGAGGCCGATCCTGTCGCCTTCGCGGAGCTCTACGCGGAGGCGGACGCCGACATCGCCGCATCGATCGTGGCCGCGCGGCGGCGGCTGCCGGGCGTGCGACTGCCCGAGCGCGAGCTCGAGCGGATCGTGCGCGCGTGCGCGGAGATCGGCGTCGACGGCATGCGGGGCGACGTCGTGACCGCCCGCACGGCGCGCGTCCTCGCCGCGCTCCAGGGCCTCGAGGAGGTCGGCGCCGAGCACGTCCGCCGCGCCGCGCACCTCGCGCTGACGCACCGCCGCCGGCGCGACCCGCTGGGCGGCGGCACCGCGCAGCCGCAGGACATCGACCGCGCGCTCGACGCGGACGCGCAGCGACCGGGACCGCCGCCGGACGACCCGCCGCCGCCGCGCGGGGGCGGCGCGCCGGCGCCTTCCGGCGTGGCCGAGGCGTCCGCGCCCGAGGCGCCCGACCTGGCCGCGCCGGCGCCGCGAGACCGCCTGGACGCTCCCGATCACGCCGCGCAGCTGCAGCTCGCGCCGCTCGTACGGCGCGGCGACGGCGCTGTGCGCGCCGGCCGCAGCGCACGCACGCACGGACCTGCCGCCGCCCCGATCGACAGCCGGGCGGCAGCCGCGCACGACGACGACATCGCGCTCGTCGCCACGCTGCGCGAGCGCCTGGCCACCGGCGACGCGACGGCCCGCCGCGCGAACATCCGCGCCGGCCGCGAGGGGGCGCTGCTGTGCCTCGTCGTCGATGCGAGCGGCTCGATGGCCGCGCGGCGCCGGATGGCGCGCGTGAAGGGGGCGCTGCTCGGGCTGCTGCGCGACGCCTACGCGCGCCGCGACCGCGTGGCGATCGTCGCCTTCCGCGATGCGCGCGCGGAGGTCGTGCACGCGCCCGGCGCTCCGCTCGAGCACGCCGCCGCCGCGGTGCTCGCGCTGCGGACCGGCGGCCGCACGCCGCTGGCCGCCGGCCTGGACGCCGCGACCGAGCTGATCCGCCGCGAGCGCGCGCGCGACCCGCGCGGCCGCGCGATCGCCGCCGTCCTCACCGACGGCCGCGCCCCCGATGCCGGCGCCGCCGCGGCGCGGCTAGGCCGCACCGCGGACGCCGTCCACGTCGTCGACACCGAGGAGGGCGCCGTGCGCCTCGGCCTCGCGCGCTCGCTCGCGGCGGCCGCCGGAGCGAGCGTCATCGCGCTGCCACAGCCGAGGCCGTCGAGGAGGGCGGCATGACCGGCTCCGATCCGCTTGCCAAGCACGGCGCAGCCGACATCGACGTCCCGCACCGGCCCGGCGACAGGGGCAGCGCCGAGCGCAAGCGGCGCAAGCCGCGCGACCGGCCGCTGCTGATCGTCATCACGGGCCACGGCAAGGGCAAGTCGACGTCGTCGTTCGGCACGCTCATGCGCGCCTGGGCGCGCGGCTACCGCTGCGGCGTCTACCAGTTCGTGAAGTCCGGCAAGTGGAAGGTCGGCGAGGCGAAGGCGGCCGCGGCGCTGGGCGGGATCGACTGGGAGAAGATGGGCGACGGCTGGTCGTGGCTGTCGAAGGACCTCGGCGAGTCCGAGGCGCTGGCGCGCGCCGGCTGGGAGCACGTCAAGCAGGTCATCGCCGAGGAGCGCTACGAGTTCCTGCTGCTCGACGAGATCACGTACCCGCTGAAGTGGGGCTGGATCGACGTCGCTGATTTCGTCGCGACGCTGCGCGACCGCCCCGGCTTCCAGCACGTCGTCGTGACCGGCCGCGACGCGCCGCCCGAGCTCGTCGAAGCCGCCGACCTCGTCAGCGAGGTCGTCAAGGTCAAGCACCCGATCGACCGGGGCATCCGTGCGCAGCAGGGGATCGAGTGGTGAGCGCGATCCCGCGCGTCGTCGTCGCCGGGACGAGCTCGGGAGCGGGCAAGACCTCCGTCGCCTGCGGGCTGATCGCTGCGCTGCGCTCCCGCGGCCACGTCGTGCAGGGCTTCAAGGTCGGCCCCGACTACATCGATCCGAGCTACCACGCGCTCGCGGGCGGCCGGCCGGGACGCAACCTCGACGCGTTCCTCGCCGGGCCGGAGCTCGTCGAGCCGCTGTTCCTGCACGGCGCGGCCGCTGCCGACGTCGCGGTGGTCGAGGGCGTCATGGGCCTGTTCGACGGCGCCTCCGGGCGCGGCGAGCTGGCCTCGACGGCCCACGTCGCAAAGCTGCTCGGCGCGCCGGTGCTGCTCGTCATCGACGCGGCCGCGATGGCCCGCAGCGCCGCCGCGATCGTCCACGGCTACCGCACGTTCGACCCGGACGTCGAGATCGCCGGCGTCATCGTCAACAAGGTCGGCTCCGACCATCACGTCGAGCTGCTGCGCGAGGCGATCGAGGCGCTCGGCGTGCCGCTCGTCGGCGCGCTGCCGCGCGACGAGCGGATGGCGGCGCCCGAGCGCCACCTCGGGCTCGTCCCGGCGGCGGAGCGGGAGGGGAGCACGCGCGAGGCGATCGCCGCGCTCGGCGAGGCCGTCGGCGCGAGCGTCGACATCGACGCGATCCTGGCGCTGGCACGATCGGCGCCGCCGCTGGCGGGCGCGGCGTGGTCGCCATCGGGGGGTTCCGGCGCCGCCACGATCGCGATCGCGCGCGGTCCGGCGTTCTCCTTCCACTATGAGGAGAACCTCGAGCTGCTGCGCGCCAACGGCGCCACGCTCGCGCCGTTCGACCCGCTGACGGACACCGCGCTGCCCGAGCACGCCGGCGCGCTGATCCTCGCCGGCGGCTTCCCCGAGGTCTTCTGCGCCGAGCTGTCGGCCAACGTGCCACTGCGCGAGGAGGTCGCTGCGTTCGCACGCTCGGGCCGGCCCGTGCTGGCGGAATGCGGCGGGCTGCTGTACCTCTGCGACGAGCTCGACGGCCTGCCGATGTGCGGCGTGCTGCCGGCCCGCGGGCGGATGGCCGGACGGCTGTCGATCGGCTACCGCGAGGCGCTGGCGCGGGCGCCGTCGGCGCTGTGGGCGGCCGGCGAGCAGGTGCGCGGGCACGAGTTTCACTACTCCTCGGTCGAGGGCGACGGAACGGCGGCGTGGGAGCTCAGCGCGCGCGGCCGCAGCCGGCCGGAGGGCTTCGTCGCGGGCGGGGTCCACGCGTCGTACCTGCACGTCCACTGGGCCGCGTTCCCGCAGGCGGCGCGGCGGCTCGTCGCGGCGGCGGCGCGCGAGCCGAGCACCGCATGGGCCTGACGCTCGTCGTCGGCGGGACGCGCTCGGGCAAGAGCACGCATGCCGAACAGCTCGCGCTGCGCAGCGGCGCAGCCGTGCGCTACGTCGCGACGGCCGACCCCGGCGACGGCTCGATGGGCGAGCGGATCGCCAAGCATGTCGCGCGGCGCCCGCCGGAATGGGAGACGGTGGTCGCCGGCGACGACCTCGCGACGCTGCTGCGCCCGGGCGCGGTCGTGCTCGTGGACGGCCTCGGCACGTGGATCGCGGGCGTCATGCACCGCGCCGGCGAAGCGGCGGCCCCGCGCGTGCACGCTGCCGTCGCCGCGCTCGCCCGCGCGGCCGCGGCTGCGCCGGAGCCGGTCATCGTCGTCGCCGAGCAGGCGGGCGACGGGCCGCTGCCGGCGGACGCGCTGACGCGCGCGTGGCTGGATCTGCTCGGCGAGGCGACGCAGGCGCTCGCCGCCGTCGCGCAGAGCGCGCAGCTCGTCGTGGCGGGACGGGCGGTCGAGCTGCCGCCGCTCGACGACCTCGCCGCCGACCCCGAGGACGCGCTGCGCACCCACGGGGACGCGCTCGTGCGCCCCGGCGACAGCGACCACGCCGTCAACGTGCTCGCGGGCGGGCCGCCCGGCTGGCTGCGCGCGGCGCTCGCGCACGCGCTCGAGGACGTCTGCGCCTATCCGCGCGAGGACGAGGCCGTCGCCGCCGTCGCGGCGCTGCACGGCCGCGCCGCCGAGGAGATCGTCCCGACGAACGGCGCCGCGCAGGCGCTGTGGCTGCTGCCCGCGGCGCTGCGCCCGCGCCTCGCCGCGTGCGTGCATCCGGGCTTCACCGAGACGGAGGCCGCGCTGCGCGCCCACGGCGTGCCGGTCGCGCGCGTGCTGCGTGACGCCGACGACGGCTTCGCGCTCGACGCCGCGGCCGTGCCCGAGGCGGCCGACCTCGTCGTCGTCGGCAACCCGGCCTCGCCGAGCGGCACGCTCGACCCGGCGGCGGCGCTGCTGGCGCTGCGCCGGCCCGGCCGCACGCTCGTCGTCGACGAGGCCTTCATGGACCTCGTGCCCGGCGAGGCCGCGTCGCTCGTGCGCGAGCCGCTGGCCGATGTCATCGTGGTGCGCTCGATGACCAAGTCGCTCGCGATCCCGGGCGTGCGCGCCGGCTACGCGGTCGCCCCGCGGGCGCTCGCCGACCGGCTGCGCGCGGTGCGGCCGCCGTGGTCGTGCAACGTGCTCGCGCTGGCGGCGCTGCGCGCGATGGCGCAGCGGCCCGAGGCGCTCGCCGCCGCCGCCGTGCGCGCGCAGAGCGAGCGCGCCGACCTCGAGCGGCGCCTGGCGGCCGTCCCGGGCCTGCGGACGTGGCCGGCGGCGGCGAACTACGTGCTCGTCCGCGTCCGCGACGGCGCCGCCGTGGCTGCGCGGCTGCGCGACGCGGGCATCGCGGTCCGTCCCGCAGGCTCGTTTCCCGGGCTGACCGCCGACGACCTGCGGATCACGGCGCGCGCGCCGGAGGACAACGAGCGGCTGGCCGGCGTCCTGGCGCAGGCGGTCGCCGGGTGATCGCGGTCGTCGGGATCGGCGCCGACGGCTGGGCGAGCGTCGGCCAGCAGGCGCGCGAGATCGTGCTCGCCGCCGACCTGCTCGTCGGCGGCGACCGCCAGCTCGACCTCGTTCCGGCGGAGGCGCGCGGCGAGCGGCGGCCCTGGCCGAAGAGCCTGATCACGCTCGTCGACGAGCTGCCCGCGCTCGACGACGGGCGCTCGATCGTCGTCATGGCGAGCGGCGACCCGCTCATGCACGGCGTCGGCGTGACGATCGTGCGTCGGCTCGGCGCCGAGAACGTGCGGATCATCCCGGCCGTATCCTCGTACGCGCTGGCCTGCGCGCGGCTGCGCTGGCCGCAGGCCGAGGCCGAGCTCGTGTCGGCGACGAGCCGCGTTCCCGAGGTCGTCGTGCCGGCGCTGCAGCCGGGCCGCAAGCTCGTCGTGCTCGGCTTCGGCGCGCGCACGGCGGCCGATGTCGCGCGCGTCGTGCGCGAGCGCGGCTTCGGCGCGAGCCGCCTCGTCGTGCTCGAGGAGCTCGGGGGCGAGGCGGAGCGGATCGTCGAGTCCACCGCCGGCGAATGGGGCGATGCCGAGGCCGCCGCGCTGCACGTCGTCGCGCTCGAGGTGCGCGGCAGCGGGCGGCTGATCGGCCGCGGACCAGGCCTGCCCGACGACGCCTTCGAGCACGACGGCCAGATCACCAAGCGCGACGTGCGCGCGATCACGCTGGCGGCGCTCGTGCCGGTGCCCGGGCAGCTGCTGTGGGACGTCGGCGCCGGCAGCGGCTCGGTCGGGATCGAGTGGATGCGGGCGGCGCCCGGCGCGCGCGCGGTCGCGATCGAGCGCGACGACGAGCGGGCGCAGCGCATCGCGCGCAACGCGCGGGCGCTCGGCGTGCCGTCGCTGCGCGTCGTGTGCGGCGACGCGCCCGACGCGCTCGACGAGCTCGAGGAGCGCCCGGACGCGATCTTCATCGGCGGCGGCCTGACGAGCTACGGCATGCTGACGCGCTGCCGCAAGGCGCTGCGGCGCGGCGGCCGGCTCGTCGCCAACGTCGTGACCGTCGAAGGCGAGATCTTCGTCGCCCGCGCGCAGGCCGAGCAGGGCGGCCGCCTGAAAAGGCTGTCGGTCGCGCACGCCGAGCCGCTCGGCGGCTTCACGGGCTGGCGGGCCGCGATGCCGATCACGCAGTACGAGCTGCACGTCCGGTGAGGGTCCACTTCATCGGCGCCGGCCCGGGCGCGGCGGACCTCATCACGCTGCGCGCGCAGCGCCTGATCGCAGCCTCGCCGGTCGTCATGTACGCCGGCGCGCTCGTCGCCGAGGAGGTGCTGAGGCACGCGCCGGCAGGCGCGCGGCTGATCGACACCCAGCGCCTCGACCTCGACGCGATCGTCGCCGAGTACCGCCGCGCGCAGGAGCGCGACGAGGACGTGGCGCGCCTGCATTCCGGCGACATCTCGATCTGGAGCGCCGCCGCCGAGCAGATGCGCCGCCTCGACGAGCTCGCCATCGCCTACGACGTCACCCCGGGCGTGCCGGCGTTCGCCGCCGCGGCGGCGACGCTGGCACGAGAGCTCACCCTCCCGGGCGTCGCGCAGACGGTGATCCTGACGCGCCATGCCCGCCGCGCGACGCCGATGCCGGAGGGCGAAGAGCTTGGCGCGCTCGCGGCGCACGGCGCGACGCTGGTCCTGCACCTCGCCGTCCAGGCGATCGACGAGCTCGCGCCGGTCCTCGCCGAGCACTACGGCGACGACGGTCCGGTGGCCGTCGTCGCGCGTGCCTCACATCCGGACGAGCTCGTCCTGCGCGGCACGCTGGCGACGGTCGCCGCGCAGGTGCGCGAGGCCGGCGTGCGCCGGACCGCCGTCATCATCGTCGGCCCGGCGCTCGGAGATCCCGGCTTCTGCGACAGCCACCTCTACTCGGCTGATCGCCCGCGTCCGGCCTAGCTGCGGGTCACCGCGGGATCGCAGGCCGCGGCTCAGCCCGTCGCGGCGAGCTCCGACGAGTTCGCCGGGCGCCGCGCGATCGGCAGCATGACCGCGGGCGGCGGGTCGACCCGCACCTCGACGAGCTCCTCGCCCACGCGCACCTCGAGGACTGCGCTGCCGGCGAGGCCGACCATCTCGCGCGCCTCGCGCAGCGCCCGGGTGACGTGCGCGCGGCCGACCCGGCAGGCCAGAAGGAAGCGCTCGCAGCCGCCGCTGCGCAGCATCGCCGCGTCGACCTCGAGCTCCTCGATGCGCAGCGACCAGCCGGCGGCCGCGGCCGGGCCCGCGGTCAGGATGCAGGCCGCCATGTCGTCGGGCTGGCCGTCGCTGCGGTTGACGATGCGCTCGACGAGGTCGCCGGCGCTGCCGAGCGGGCCGATCGCCTCGAGCTCACCGGCGACGCCGTCGCGTCCGAGCCGCTCGCCCGCGCCGACGGGGGCGTCGCAGAGGCCGTCGGTGAAAAAGCAGGCGCGCTCGCCGGGCGCGAGCGCGACCGTCGTCTGGCGGCGGCCCGTCGGGGCGCCGGCACCGACCGGCGGCGACGAGGAGATCGTGACGGGCGCGAAGTCGCCGTCGGGCAGCAGCGGCGGCGGGTGGCCCGCGCACGCGTACGTCAGACGCCCGGTGCCGGGATCGAAGATGGCGACGGCGATCGTGACCTGACGGGCACCGAGCTGCGGCCCGAGCACGTGCGAGGCGACGTCGAGCGTCGCGCGCGACGCCGTCCCCCTGACCGCGCTCGTGCGCTACAACCTGCGCGCCTACCTCGAGG
>DATMJM010000365.1:0-2647 GCA_035553935.1 Solirubrobacteraceae bacterium | reverse complement strand
CCTGGTCTAGGAGCGCGGCGAGAAGGTGGGTCGGGGTGATCTGCGAATGGCGGTGCTGGGGCGCGAGCGAAAGCGCGGCCTGCAGGGCCTCCTGAGACTTGATCGTAAAGCGGTCAATCTGCATGGATCTCAGTGTAGACGACTTAGATTTGTTCTCGCAAGCCAGGTGCTCAGGACGGTGCTGGTCGACGAGCGCCAGCAGATGCCGGTGCGCGGCGGCGTGCCGGCGATCGCACCGCTCGCGGTCGTGCGGGCGCTCGTGCCCGGGCGGGCGCCGAAGCAGTGCCATCGGCAGCGGGCCACGCGCTGTCGGATCGGACCGCAAGTCGCTGTCGGCCGGCGATGACGAGGACGTGGGGCCACAGCGCGAAGGCATCGATGCCGTCGGCGTCGGGATCGAGTCGTCCCGCGTGCGTCGCCGATGAGGATCGCGAGGCGGTGCGGTCGGCGGGGTTCCAGGCGCTGCGCGCGCCGCAGCCGTTCGATTCCCCAGCGGTGAGCTCGACGACCGACGACAGCAGCACGTCGTCTGCGGCACCTTGCAGCCGGCGAGCGCTCCGACGAGCGTCTCGCTGTCGGTGCTCAGCGCGTACAGCCGGTGCCCGCCCGCCGACCGCTGAGGCGCTCCCAGCCGCGCACGGCGCTCGAGCTCACGTCGATCAGCGCCGCGGCCGCGCTGATCTTGCGCGTCCGCATCAGCAGCGGCCCGCGCGCCCCGGTCGCGTCACCGTCAAGCCACGTTGGCACGCGAAAGGCCGAGGCACGTCGCGCTGCAGTGTTCACCTCTCGTCGCACGACCACCACCCGAAAAACCGACGATCATGCTGCTGAGCCTGCGATCTCCCCTATTTCTACGCGTGCAAGCCGGTTTCGGCAGGCATAGTGTGTCGCCCGGCTGCGGTCGGGTGCGCACGGCACAGGCAACCTGACCAGAGGTGAGGACGCCAGGCATGGTTGAAGCCGATTTGCGGTCCAGCGGCCGAGGCCGCGTTCACCGCCGCCGAGCGTTCGCGCGCAGCCTCGATCGATGCTGATCTGCGACGATCTGCGCCGCTGCCTGCACGCGAACGTGGCAGCGTGCCTCTTCATGCGGCTGGCACCGGACGTCATCCTGAGTCACGGGATCGACGTTGTCATCGCCGAAGAGCAGCGCGCCGCGCTCGATGCGACATGGCGAGCTTCCTGCGGCGCGGCCGGCCCGCCGAGCTGATCGCTTCTGCGAGGAGGTCGTGCTGCCCGACGGCGGCGCGTCGCCGCCAGCCTGTCGATCGCAACGCTCGGCCGTGACCGACATATCGCGACGATCGCCTTTGCCCGCCCGCGCAGGCGCTGGCGAGACCGGCGAACGAGTCGGGCTTCACCCTGACCGAGCGGGAGCGGGAGGTGCTCACGCTCGTCGCCCGCGGCAAGACCGGAGCCAAGATCGCGGCCATGCTCTTGCTCTCGCCGACGACCGTGCAGACCCACGTCAGCAACGCGCTCGTGAAGCTCGACGCCAACAACCGCGTCCACGCCGTGACGATCGCGCTGCGCGCGGGAGAGATCGACATCGACGACGTTCCCCTGCGCCTGACCGCCCGCGACGGGGCGGCCGGGCGATCAGGCGCGGGTGCCCGGCGGCGCCGCGCCGCGACCCCCGGGCCAGCAGGGTCCCGTCGCGCGTGCCGCGTACGCGGCAGGTGCCGGAGCGCGGGCTCGTGCAGACGACGCGCGCGCCGCGACGGCGTACCGTCGACGAGCCCGAAGGCGATGAGCGCGCCGCGCCGGCTTCGGCGCGATGCCCGGACGGCTGAGCGACGGCAAACGTGAATCCGTGGCTGCCTCACAACCTGCATCGAGGTCTGCTGACGGTTAAGCCGAAACGACCGGGCGTTCCGCGCGGAGTGATGTTTCGTGGAACCTCCGCCACCCGCTGATACCTGCCGCAGCGACAGGCACAACCGGTGCAGGCATACGCAGGTACCGGTGCACTGCTGCACACGCAGGCCTCACCGCACGACGAGCCGCCCCTGCTCGGACCATCCGCAGAGCTTCAGCACCCGGACGAGCGACGGGGCGGGATCCGGCAGCATGAGGCGCCGGTCGCCCTCGAGCGCCTCGGCGGCGCGCAGCAGCGAGCGGCAGCCCGCGATGTCCGCAAACCCCAGCCCGGAGGTGCGCACGACGAGGTCGCCGTCGCGCTCGACCTCGGCCAGGCGCGCGATGACGTACGACGAGCAGTCGATGTCCAGCGCGCCGGCCAGGGCGAGCGTGCCGTCGGCGTGCTCGGAGATCGTCAGCCGCCGCCGCGCGCTCGTCGTGACGTCGCAGTCGACCCACAGCTGGAAGTCATGGGTGGCGACGAGCCGCTCGAGCAGGCCGGCCGGGAACAGCCGGCGGTCGTACTGGCACAGCCCGGCGACGTCCGCGGCGGCGAAGACGCGCCCGACGCCGCACTCGAAGCGCTCGGCGGCGTCGACCCGCGCGTGCGGCGCGAGCCCCCAGCTCATCTCGGTCGTGGCGCACAGGGCGCTGTACCCGTCGCGCTTCGCGGCGCGCCGGTCGGCCTGGAGCGCCGCGATCAGCGCCTCTGGATCGATCTCGGCGCCGCCGAGCTCGATGCGGCGGATCTCGATCTGCCCGAGCGCCAGAGCCGCGTCGACGTCGA
>DATMJM010000364.1:0-4742 GCA_035553935.1 Solirubrobacteraceae bacterium | reverse complement strand
CCCGAGCCCCGTCCCGCAGCGCGTCGAGCACGCGCTGCGGGACGGGGCTCGGGCCGGAGCCCAGCAGCAGCCGCGCGGGAATGTCGGTCGCGGCCGCGGTGTCGGTGCTCACGCTCATGGTGCCTCCACGTCGGGGAAGTTCGTTGCCACGTGCTCGCGCAGCACGTCACGGATCCAGCGCTTCTCGTCGGCGGTCGCGATCCGGTAGCGCTCCAGCAGCTGCTTCTGGCCTTCGGTCGGCACGTCGTGGATCGTCCAGCGCTCCGCGAGCCGCTCGAAGAGGAACTCGACGGCGCGATGCCAGGAGTCGTCCGTCGTCTTGTGCTGGTCGTGCAACGTCGAGGCGTACTTGCGCCGCGTCAGAGGCGACATCGAGCCGCGCAACGTAAGGACGTTTCCGTCCGCGTCGCGGTAGTCCGTCGATGGCGCCGAGCTGCGTCCCACTCCCCGGTTGCGCTTGCCCATCTGCCGTTAAACCTATCGTCCGGTCCATGTCCTCCTCGGTCAGGCGTCGCGAGCTCGGCCGCGGCGAGCGGATCCTGCCCGGCGTATGGCGCCTGCGCCTGCCGCTGCCGTGGCCCGGCATCCCGCACTGCAACGCCTGGGCGGTCGCCGCCGGCGACGGTGTCGTGCTGTTCGACTGCGGCCTGCACGAGCCCGGGTCGCTGGCGCAGCTGGAGCGTGCGATGGCGCAGGTCGACCTGCGCCTGGAGGACGTGCGGCTGCTCGTCTGCACGCACGCGCACTCCGACCACTACGGGCAGGCGGCGAGCGTCGTCGACGCCAGCGGCTGCGAGCTGTGGATGCACCCCGACGACGACCACATGCGCGCCGCGGTCGACAGTCCCGACGAGGTACGGGCGCGGCGCTTGGAGGTCGCGCTGCAGAGCGGCGTGCCGGTCCAGCCGCTGCGGGAGTGGTCGGCGTCGGCGCGCTCGCGCGGCAGCGGGATCGCGCGGCTCGTGGAACCCGACCGCGAGCTCGTCGCCGGCGTGGTGGTCGAGACGGATCTCGGGGCCTGGACGGTCGTCGAGACGCCGGGCCACGCGCCGTCGCACGTGTGCCTGCACCAGCCCGAGCGGCGCCTGCTGATCTCGGGCGACCATCTGCTCGGGCGCGTCTCGCTGTACTACGACTACGGCTGGACGCCGGACCCGGTCGGCGAGTTCCTGTCGTCGCTCGACCGCGTGCAGGCGCTCGATGCGCGCCTGTGCCTGGCCGGCCACGCGCGGACGTTCGCCGACGTCGACGCGCACATCGACGCCAACCGCGCGCTCGTGAGCGAGCGCCTCGAGCGCGTTCGCCGCGCGGTCGTCGAGCACGGCCCGCTCACCGCGTACGAGACGGTGCCGCTGCTATACGGGCAGGAGCTGACGGGCATGACCGCGGGCTGGTGGCTGCCCGAGACGCTGTGCTATCTGCGCCATCTGGAGGTCGCGGGGCTCGTGCGGCGCGCAGGCGGCGACGAGCCGGAGCGCTGGGTGGCGGCGTAGCGCCCGCGCCTACTCCCCCAGCACGAGCCCCAGCACCCCCACGAGGCCGCCCGCCCGCAGCGCGAAGCGCAGCGCGCTCGCCTCCAGGCCGCGCAGCGCGCGTTCGCGCTCGGCCCGATCGACGCCGGCGATGAACGCGTCCACGAGCTCGTCCTCCGAGACGCCCGCGGGGCGCCGGCGCTCGAGCAGCGTGCGCAGCAGGTCCTCGCGCGACGTGCCGAGCTCGCAGGCCGTGCCGTCCAGCGTGGCCAGCGCCGCGCGCTGCGCGCGCTCGACGCCGGGCGGTCGCTCGCGCGGGGGGCACGGGTCCGCGGGCAGGCGCGGGCCGAAGTCGCCACCGCCCAGCCCGATGTGCGAGGCGGCGAGCAGCGTCGCCGCCACCACGGCGCCAGGCACCGCGACCGCCAGCCGCGGGACCGTGCTGCCGTTCGACGACGGCGATCGGAGCGCGCCGCGCCGTGTCGCGTGCGCCACGAGCGCCGCGCCCGCCGCCAGCAGCGCAAGCAGCGCGGCCGCGAGGAACGAACGGCTGAACGCGTCGGTGGCCGCGCGGTCGAGCTCCTCCTCGAGCTCGTCGTGCAGCGCCGCCGCCGCCGGCCCCTCGCCCGCCTCCACGTCCAGCCCGCCGAACGCCGCCTCGACGTCCGGCAGCTGGCGGCCGCCCGCCGCCCGGATCTCGTCGTTGAGCCTGCGCGCTAGCTCGATCTTCGTGCCCAGCGACAGCGGCGCGTCGAGCACGTGTGCGAGCCCCGCGCGCTCCGCCGGCGCGCGCGCCGCGTCGAGGTCGGTGGTGAAGATCGGCGTGAGCGCCAGCAGTCCGGCGACGATGCCGGCATGGCGGGCGGCGATCGTCCACGCGGCCGGACCCGCGAGCGCGCCGCTCCCGATGCTCGCGCCGATCAGCGCCGCGAGGGCGAGGCCGAGGCCGGCGCCGATCGCCACCTGCGCAGGCAGCGTCCAGTACGCGTGCGCTCCCGGCAGGAGTCCGAGCGCAGCAAGTCCGCCCGCGACGAGCAACGTCCCCGCGATCGCCGGGACGAGCCCGTGGCGCCTGCGCGCCCAGCGCCCGGCCAGCAGCGCCGCGATCGGCATCACGGTCACCGTGAGGGCGGCGACGGCGGGCGTGTAGCGCCAGCCCTCGATCAGCAAGATCACGAGCAGGAACAGCGCCGCCGACAGCGCCGCGCTCGCCAGCGCCAGCGCCACGAGCGGCGCGACCGCCGGCCGTGCACGGCCGGAGCCGGCGCCGTCGGCCGAACCGCCTGCTGCGGGCGCCACCCGCCACGCCCCGGCCAGCGCGACCAGGCCCAGCGGCACCTGCAGCGCGAACATCGCCTGCCACGACAGCCCCTCGGTGAGAAAGCCGCCGGCCGCCGGCCCGACAGCCGCGCCGAGGACCCCCGCCGCGGCCCACAGCAGCAGCGCCCGCGCGCGGCCCGCCAGGAGCACGAGCAGCTCGAGCGCGGCGGCGACGGCAACGGCGCCCGCCACGCCCTGCGCAGCGCGAGCGCCGATCAGCAGGCCGAGCGACGGCGCGGCCGCGCAGGCCAGCGATGCCCCGGCGAACGACACCATCGCGAGCGCGAACGCGCGCGCCCCCCGCCCCCGCGCGAGCCGCGCGCCCGGCAGCGCGGCGAGCGCGAGCGCGAGGTTGAAGGAGATGAGGACCCATGCGACGCCGTTCACCGACGCGTCGAAGTCGCGCAGGATCGCCGGCAGCGCGAGCGTGACGACGGAGGAGTCGGCCAGGACCAGCCCGACCGCGAGCGCCAGCGCAAGCTGCTGCAGCCGTTCGCGGCGCTGGGCAGCCGCGGTCACCCCGGCTCGATGTCCAGACCTTCGAGCAGCACGGGGCGGCCATCGCGCTCGTAGCGCACGTCGACCGAGTCGTTCTGGCGATACGTGCCGACGCCCCAGGCGCCGAGGAACCAGCGCCAGAAGCCGAGCTTGCCCTCCTTCTTCAGCTCGCGGCCGAAGACCAGCGACCGGTCGCGGAGCTCGAAGTCGACTCCCGGCTCCTGGTGCACGCCGTTGACGTAGACGTCGAACGGCGTCCGCACGCCCGGTGGGAGATGCACGATCGATCGCTCCGCCACGGTCGCCATTATCGTCGGCGCAGCACGCTCGACAGCGCAGGGGCAGCGGATCGAGTGCCGTACAAGATCACCTCCGCGAAGCAGCAGACGATGTCCGACGACCTTCCATATCGCATCCGCCGCTCGGATCGCGCCTCGCGCGTCCGTGTGAGCGTCGATCCGCACGGCGGGGTCGAGGTCGTGCTGCCGCGGCGCAGCCCCGCGAGCGCTGCGCCCGCCGCCATCGCGGAGCTGCGGCCGTGGATCGAGCGGCGCCTGCGCGAGGCGAGCGCGGTGCGGGCGGCGATCGCCGCCCGCGGCTCGACGCTGCCCTACCTCGGCAGCGTGCTGCAGCTGCGCCCGGACGCGAGCCGCTCGCGCGTGCACCGCCGCGGCGCGACGCTGCTCGTGCCCGCCGACCCGGACCGCGCACCGCAGGCGATCGAGCGCTGGTATCGCCGCGCGGCCGCCGAGGAGATCGCGCCGCGGCTCGACGCGGCGGTGCGGGCGCTCGATGCGTCGTACACGTCGCTGTCGATCCGCGGGCAGCGCACGCGCTGGGGCTCGTGCTCGGCGCGCGGCGCGATGAGCTTCAACTGGCGGCTGCTGCTGGCGCCGGAGCCGGTGCTCGACTACGTCGTCTGGCACGAGGCCTGTCACCTGCGGGTGATGGACCATTCGCCGAGGTTCTGGGCGCTCGTGCGCCAGCATTGCCCGGACTACGAGGAGCACCGGGGCTGGCTGAGGCTTCAGGGGTCTACATTGGTGCTCTAGTGCTGTGGTGCTCTAGTGCTTCCTAGGGAGGGGAGAGGGCCGGTCATCGCGGCGGTCGCGGCGCTTGCGGTCGTCCTCGGGGCGGTCCTCGTCGTGCTCGTGGCGGCCGGCGGCAGCCCCTACACCGTCAAGGCCGACTTCACCACCGCCAGCCAGCTCGTGGAGGGCAACGCGGTGAAGGTCGCCGGCACGCCGATCGGCTCGGTCGGCGAGATCGAGCTGACGGACGCGGGCCGAGCACGGGTCGTGCTGCACATCGACGCCGACGGCTACCACCCGCTGCGCCGCGGGACGCGGGCGATCATCCGCCAGAGCTCGCTGTCGGGCGTGGCGAACAGGTACGTGGACCTGCAGCTCGGGCCGGGCGACGGCGAGGAGATCGCGGACGGCGGCACGCTGC
>DATMJM010000363.1:0-8437 GCA_035553935.1 Solirubrobacteraceae bacterium | reverse complement strand
GGAACGCGTGGTGGTTGTTGTGCCACGCCTCGCCGAAGGACAGCGGCGCCAGCCAGAGCAGGTTGCGCGACTGATCGCCCGTCTCGAAGCGCCTGCGGCCGAAGAAGTGGCACAGCGAGTTGATCGAGAACGTCACGTGGTGGAGGAGCGCGATCCGCACCGCGCCGCCCCACAGCAGGCCGGTCAGGGCCGCGGTCAGCGTGCCGCCGAGCGCGTAGCCCAGGCCGAACGGCACGGCGAGTCCGAGCGCGATCCACAGCGGCGTGAGCCGGTCGATGACGCGGATCATCGGGTCGGCCAGGAGGTCGGGCACGTAGCGCTGCTTGCTCGCGCGCTGCGTGTGCTGGAACAGCCAGCCGAGGTGGGCGTGGGCGAGGCCGCGCAGCGCGCCGCGGACGCCGCGGCCGTGGCCGACGTGGGGGCTGTGCGGGTCGCCCTCCCGGTCGGAGAAGGCGTGGTGCTTGCGGTGGTCGGCGACCCACGCCGTGATCGGCCCCTCGATCGCGGCGGTCCCGAGGATCGCGAGCGCGCCGCGGATCGCGCGCCCGGTCTTGAACGCGCGGTGCGTGAAGTGGCGATGGAAGCCGACGGTGATCCCCAGCCCCGTCAGCACGTAGGCGACGCCGAAGACGACGAGGTCGTGCCAGCGCAGCAGGCTCTCCCACGCCTGCCAGGCGGCGACGCCGAGGGCGAGGAAGGGGACGACGGTCACGATCCCCGTGGCGATCCGGTCAGCCGTCTCGTTCGCGCAAGGCTCGATGTCCTGCGCGCTCGCGGCGCTCTGCATCGGGTGCGTCCTTTCTGTGGCGAGCGCTCCGGCCGCGGCTCGACCGTCTCGCCCGTGGCGGAACGGTAGCGCGGTCGGGATCGGATCACACGGGTGATGCGCGGTGCGGCCGGCTATCCGATGCCGCCGCTCGTGCGGCCCTTGAGCTCCGCGATCTCGCGTGCCATCGCGTCGATCACGTTGTCGAGCTCGCCGACCGCGCTGACATCGCCCTCGCGCAGCAGCTGCGCCGCCATGCGGGCCTCGGAGAGCCCCTCCTCGAGACGGTCGAGCGCCTCCTCGATCGAGCTGACGTCCACGGTCCGCCGAGCCTACCGAGGCTGGGGCGGCGGGACGTTGTGGCAAGCTCGACCGCCATGCCGCAGGCCGATCCGCCACCGCTCGCCGCGAGACGGCCACGCCGGCCGAGCGCATCGAGGCCGAGCGCGCCGGCACCCCCTTCCCGAATCACCGTCACCCACACCGATCCGCCGCCGACCACGAGGCGCTCGCGGATCGGCCGTCCCGCCGCGTCCGGCGAGACCTCCGATCAGATAGTCGGCGTAGACGTCGCGTGGCGCGAACTGCGGCATTCAGCGTCACTTCCTACGATTCGGCCCGGCACGAGCGCCTATCCCGACCGCGCTGGTAGGATTAGCGGCGGTGTTCTTCACGACGAAAGCCGAGTACGGCGTGCGCCTGCTGATCGAGCTCGGGCGCCAGGGGCAGGACCACCCCGTGTCCCTGAAGGCGATCGCCGATGCGGAGAACCTGCCGCTCGCCTACCTCGAGCGGATCGTCGCGCTGCTCAAGCGCGCCGAGCTCGTCGAGTCGACCCGGGGCGCGCACGGGGGCTACCGGCTCGCCCGCGGCCCGCAGGACATCTCGATGGACGAGGTCGTGCTCGCGCTCGAGGGCTCGCTGGCTCCGATGGAGTGCTTCGTCGACGACCGCAGCGACGACGGGCGCGTGCTGTGCTCGCACCACGACGACTCCGGCCGCGGCTGTGCCACGAAGCTGTTGTGGACGCGGGTGCAGGTCGGGGTCCTCAAGACGCTCGCGCAGACGACGCTCGCCGAGCTGATCGACTTCCAGGGCCGCCAGGTACCGCGCGTCGACGACGCGGCGGCGCCGAGACCCCGAGCCCCCGCTCCCGCCTGATCCGTCAGGCCATCCCCGTACAAGGAGACGCAACGCACACCATGCCCGACCTCGAGATCCGCAACCTCTACGTCCAAGCCGAGGACAAGCAGATCCTCAAGGGCGTCAACCTGACGGTTGCGCCCGGCGAGATCCACGCGCTGATGGGCCCCAACGGCTCGGGCAAGTCCACGCTGGCGAACGCGATCATGGGGCATCCGAGTCTCGAGGTCACCGAGGGCCAGATCCTCTTCGGCGGCGAGGACATCACCGAGGCCGATCCCGACGAGCGCGCGCGGATGGGGCTCTTCATGGCCTTCCAGTACCCGGTCGCTATCCCCGGCGTCACGATCACGAAGTACCTGCGGATGGTCATGAACGCCCACCGTGAGGCGCGCGGCGAGCCCGACATCTCGCTCAAGGACTTCCGCAAGACCGTCGAGGCGGCGATGGAGCTTGTCGACGTACCCCGCGAGTTCAGCGCGCGCTATCTCAACGAGGGCTTCTCCGGCGGCGAGAAGAAGCGCCTGGAGATCCTCCAGCTCGCCCTGCAGCAGCCCAAGCTCGCCGTCCTCGACGAGACCGACTCCGGTCTGGACATCGACGCGCTGAACGTCGTCGCCCACGGGGTCAACACGATCGCGGCCGGCGCTGACATGGGCGTGCTGATCATCACCCACTACCAGCGCATCCTGCACATGGTCACGCCGAACCGCGTCTCGATCATGTTCGACGGACGGATCGCCACCGAGGGCGGGCCGGAGCTCGTCGACCGCCTCGAAGCCGAGGGCTACGCGAAGATCCGCGAAGAGTTCGCCGTCGCGTCGTCGTGAGCACCCTGGCCGACAGGCCGCTGGCGACGGACTTCCCCTCGCTGCGGCGCGAGGGGATCGTCTACCTCGACGCGGCTGCGACGTCGCAGACGCCGCAGCCGGTCATCGACGCGATCACCGACTACTACGAGGCGCATCGCGGCACGGTGCACCGCAGCGTCTACGCGCTCGCGGCCGAGGCGACCGAGCTCTTCGAGGGCGCCCGCGACCGCATCGCGGCATTCGTCAACTGGCCCGCGACGAGCACGATCTTCACGAAGAACGCGACCGAGGCGATCAACCTCGTCGCCTACTCGTGGGGGCGCGCGAACGTCGGCGCCGCAGACAGCGTCGTGGTGACGCAGATGGAGCATCACTCCAACTTCGTCCCCTGGCACATGCTCTGCCGCGAGACCGGCGCCAGGCTCGAGATGGTCGAGGTCGACGACGAGGCCTGCCTGCGCATGGATCAGCTCGACGCGCTGCTGGCGGGCGGCAACGTCAAGCTCGTCGCCGTCGGCCACGTCTCCAACGCCGCCGGCACGATCAACCCCGTCGGCGAGATCGTCGAGAAGGCGCACGCCGCCGGCGCGGTCGTCGTCGTCGACGGCTCGCAGGCCGTCCCGCAGCTGCCCGTCGATCTGGCCGCGCTCGACGCCGACTTCTACGCCTGGACGGGTCACAAGCTCTACGGCCCGACCGGCATCGGCGTCCTGCACGGCCGCAAGGAGCTGCTCGAGCAGATGCCCCCGTTCATCGGCGGCGGGCACATGATCGCGTCGGTCTCCCTCGACGAGATCCGCTGGGGCCAGATCCCCGCGAAGTTCGAGGCCGGCACGTCGAACATCGCCGAGGCGATCGGCCTCGGCGCCGCCGTCGACTTCGTGGCAGGCATCGGCATGGAGGCGATCCGCGCGCACGAGCGCGACCTGTGCACCTACACGCTCGACCGGCTCGCCGAGCTGCCCGACGTCACCGTGATGGGCCCGCTCGACGCCGCCCGGCGCGGCGCGCTGGTCGCCTTCACGCTCGACATCGCGCACCCGCACGACATCGCGGAGATCCTCGGCTCGAGCGGCGTGTGCGTTCGCGCCGGCCACCATTGCGCGCAGCCGCTCATGCAGCGCTTCGGCGTCGCCGCCACCTCGCGCGCCTCGTTTGCCGTCCACAACACCCGCGCCGACGTCGACGCGCTCGTCGACGCGCTCAACGACGTACGGAGGATCTTCGGATGACCATGGACTCGCTCTACCGCGAAGAGATCCTCGAGCACTACAAGCGGCCCCACAACTGGGGACATCTCGAGGAGCACGATCTCACCTTCAAGGACTCCAACCCGCTCTGCGGCGACGAGCTGACGGTCGAGATCCGCACGACCGGCGACGGCAAGATCGAGGACCTGCGCTTCTCCGGGCACGGCTGCGCGATCAGCCAGGCGTCGGCGTCGATGACCTCCGACGAGATCAAGGGGATGTCGATCGACGAGCTGCTCAAGCTCGACCGCCAGTACGTCCTGGACCTGCTCGGCATCAACATCTCGGCGACGCGGATGAAGTGCGCGCTGCTGACGCTGAAGGTGCTCAAGGGCGCCGCGCTCGGCTCGGCGGTCGACTGGGAGCCCGAGACGCCGCCGAGCGAGGCCGAGGGCGGCGTCGAGCGCCACCCCAGCGATGCCGATCACCTCTAGCCGCCAACGGCTACACTGCGAGGTAGCAAATCCGAGTGCCCAGGACGGGATTGTGCCCCGGACGTCACACATGCCAGAGATCCTCGACATCTGCCCTGTCTCCGAGCTTCCGCCCGGCGCGTCGCGCGTGGTCGAGTGGGAGGACCTCGAGATCGGCATCTTCAACTGCAACGGCGAGATCCTGGCGATCGAGGACCGCTGCTCGCACGACGACGGCAACCTCGCCGAGGGCGAGTTCGACTCGCAGCGCTGCACGGTGGAGTGCCCGCGCCACGGATCGCTGTTTGACCTGCGCACCGGCAAGCCCGTCACGCTGCCCGCCTACGTTCCGATCGACACCTTCGAAGTCCGCGTCGAGGACGACATGATCAAGCTGGAGGTTGAGTAACCGACATGGCAACTCCCGAGACCATCGCCGAGCAGCAGGCCCTGCAGGGGATCAACGCCGACTACACGGAGAAGTACGGCTTCCACGACGCCGAGAACTATCTCTACAAGGCGCCCAAGGGCCTCACGAAGGAGCTCGTCGAGAAGATCTCCGAGTTCAAGGACGAGCCGCAGTGGATGCGCGAGTTCCGCGTCAAGGCGCTCGAGCACTTCCTCGCCCGGCCCATGCCGACCTGGGGCTCGCCGCACCTCGCCGAGGTCGACTTCGACAACATCCACTACTTCGTCCGCGCCTCGGAGAGGGCGGAGCGCTCCTGGGACGACGTTCCCGAGGACGTCAAGAAGACCTTCGACCGGCTCGGCATCCCAGAGGCCGAGCGCAAGTTCCTCGCCGGCGTCGGCGCGCAGTACGAGTCCGAGGTCGTCTACCACCAGATCAACGAGCAGCTCGAGGCGCAGGGCGTGATCTTCATGGACATGGACACGGGCCTGCGCGAGCACGAGGAGCTCATCAAGGAGTACTTCGCGACGATCATCCCGGCCAACGACAACAAGCTCGCGGCGCTCAACAGCGCCGTCTGGTCGGGCGGGTCGTTCGTCTACGTGCCGCCGGGCGTGCACATCGAGATGCCGCTGCAGGCCTACTTCCGCATCAACACCGAGAACATGGGCCAGTTCGAGCGCACGCTGATCATCGCCGACGAGGGCTCCTACGTGCACTACGTCGAGGGCTGCACCGCGCCGACGTACTCGTCGGACTCGCTGCACTCGGCCGTCGTCGAGCTGATCGCCAAGCCGGGCGCGCGGATCCGCTACACGACGGTCCAGAACTGGTCGACGAACGTCTTCAACCTGGTCACGAAGCGCGCGATCGCCGAGCGCGACGCGACCGTCGAGTGGGTCGACTGCAACCTCGGCTCGAAGCTGACGATGAAGTACCCGTCGGTCTACCTGACCGGCGAGCGCGCGCACGGCGAGATCCTCTCGATCGCGTTCGCCGGCGCCGGCCAGCACCAGGACGCCGGCGGCAAGATCATCCACGCCGCGCCGAACACGACGTCGAACATCTTCGCCAAGTCGATCTCCAAGGACGGCGGGCGCGGCTCCTACCGCGGGCTGCTCGAGGTCGCCAAGGGCGCGCACGGCTCGAAGTCCAAGGTCGTCTGCGACGCGCTGCTGCTCGACGAGAGGTCGCGCTCGGACACCTACCCGACGATCCGCATCGGCGAGGACGACGTCGACGTCGGCCACGAGGCGACCGTCTCCAAGGTGGGAGAGGAGCAGCTCTTCTACCTGACGAGCCACGGCCTCGACGAGGAGGAGGCGTCGAAGCTCATCGTCAACGGCTTCATCGAGCCGATCGTCAAGGAGCTGCCGATGGAGTATGCCGTCGAGATGAACCGGCTCATCGAGCTGCAGATGGAGGGCTCAATTGGCTAGTCCGTCGACGGCGACCGAACCGGCTTGGCTGACGGCGCGCCGGGAGCGCGCCGTCTCCTTGACCGGATCGCTGCCGCTGCCCACCTTCCGCGGCAACCCCGGCTGGGAGTTCACGTCGCTGAAGGGCGTCGACCTCGACGCCTACGGCGTCCCGGAGGCGCCCGACGCCGACGCCTCGGGACTCGGCATCTTCGACACGCCGGCGGGCGCCCTCGTCCTCGAGCAGGTCGACAACGCCTTCGCCGATCCGCTCGAGCCCGCGGCCGGCGGGGCGACCGTGATGTCGCTGTCGGCCGCCGTGCAGCAGCATCCCGACCTCGTCGAGCGGCACTTCGGCTCGATCGTCTCCGCCGACGACCCGTTCGTCGCGCGCAACGAGGCCGGATGGGAGGGCGGCGCGTTCGTCTACGTCCCGCGCAACGTCGTGCTCGACGCGCCGATCGTGGTGACGGTCGCGCAGTCCCAGCCCCAGAGCGCGCTGCACTGGCGCACGCTCGTCGTCCTCGAGGAGGGCGCGCAGGCGGAGGTCTGGGAGCAGTACGTCTCGGCGGGCGCCTGCGCCGACGCCGACGCGCTGCTGAACCTCGTCACCGAGCTGTCGGTCGGCCCGAACGCGAGCCTGCGCTACGTCTGCGCGCAGGACATCAGCGAGAAGGCACGGATCTTCGGCTCGCAGCGCTGCATCGTCGAGCGCGACGGCGCGGTCGACTGGATCGCGCTCGGCTTCGGCTCGGGCAACGGCCGCGTCGCGATGGAGACGCAGCTCGCGGGCAAGGGCGCCGACGCGAAGGTCACCGGCGCCTACGCGACGCACGGCCGCCAGCACCTCGACTACGCGACGACGCAGGAGCATGCCGCCGCCAACACGACGTCGGACCTCGCGTTCCGCGGCATCCTCGACGGGCGCTCGAGCACGGTGTGGTCGGGGATGATCAAGGTCGATCCGGGCGCGCAGCAGATCGACGCCTTCCAGGAGTCGCGCAACCTGCTGCTGACCAAGAGGGCGCACGCCGACTCGATCCCGGGCCTGGAGATCCTCGCCAACGACGTGCGCTGCACGCACGCGGCGGCGATCGCGCAGATCGATCCCGAGCAGCTGTACTACCTGCGCTCGCGCGGGCTGTCGCTGGAGGACGCCAAGCGGCTCGTCATCGAGGGCTTCCTCGAGGCGACGGTCGAGCGCTTCGAGGCCGGCTTCGTCCGCGAGGCGATCGCCGGCGCGCTCGAGCGGCGCCTCGAGCACGTGCTGGGCTGACGAGCTCAGCGCGGTGCGAGCATGTTCGAGCGGGATCTGAACGCGCGGCGAGCTCACCCGTACGGCTGAAGCATCTCCTGGATGTTCGAGCGGGATCCGAACACGATGGCCGCATCGAGATCCGCTTCGATCACGACATGCGGTCCGCCGCGACACGAAACGCCCGGAACGCGGGCACCCGCGCGTGCGCGGCACGCCCTTTCCGGTACAACGCCACAGATGAACGCGTGGATCGCAGAGGCTGCCGAGCGGATCGCCGCTCGCGCACCCGAGGAGCTCGAGCGCCTCGTGGCGGTGTCGTCGCCGTCAGGTGACGTCGCGGGCGCCGAGGAGGCGTTCGCGGTCGCCCGCTCGCTCGCGCCGCCCGAGGCCGGCGTCGAGCGCGCGCGGTGCTCCTCGCCCGATCATGCCGACGACCTCATCCTGACCCTCACCGGCAGCGGCAGCGGCCGCTTGATGCTGCTCGGGCACGTCGACACCGTGCATTCGCACGAGGACCATCGCGCGCTGGAGCGCGACGGCGACAAGCTCGTCGGCGCGGGCAGCGTCGACATGAAGGGCGGCGACGTGCTCGCGCTCGGCGTGCTGCGCGAGCTCGCCCGGCGCACCGCCGACTTCGAGCAGGTCGCGCTGCTGCTCGTCTGCGACGAGGAATGGCGGGCCGGCGACTTCGTCCACACCGCCCGCTTCGCCGGCTGGGACGCCTGCCTGTGCTTCGAGGGCGGCGAGCTCGTCGCGGACGGCGTCGAGGGCGTCGTCGTGCGCCGCAAGGCGGCGGGGACGCTGCGCGTGCTCGCCCACGGGCGCTCGGCGCACTCCGGCTCGGCGCCCGACGCGGGCGCCAACGCGCTGCTCGCGCTCGCTAGTGCCGCGCAGGCTGTCGCGCGGCGCCACGACCCGACCGGCCCGGAGCGCCTCACCGCGGTCCCGACGGTCGTGCAGTGCGGCGA
>DATMJM010000362.1:0-2429 GCA_035553935.1 Solirubrobacteraceae bacterium | reverse complement strand
TCTGCGAGGTCGGCATCAGCCCGGTCAAGCCGGCCGAGTTCGTGATCTTCCGGCGGGTTCGTCTCGGCGTCGCACTTGACGAAGAACGCCTGCTCGGGCGAGGTGCCGAAGAGCGCGCCGCCACGCCAGAGGTTCGTCAGGAAGTTCGAGACCGACGCGCGCAGCTTCAGCCACAGGCGCTCGTCGTTGGGCTCGAACACCGACCACTGCGTGCCCTCCATGAGGGTCTGCGAGACGAAGTTGAACAGCCGGCGCACGTTGATGTAGCGCCACTCCGGATCGCTCGACAGGGTGCGCGCGCCCCAGACCCGGATCCCGCGCCCGCTGAACGCGCGGATGCAGTTGATCCCGAGCCGGTTGAGCTCGCCCTGCTCGACCGACGTCAGCTGGAAGCCGAGCGACGTCGCGCCCATCACGACCTCGTTGGCGGGCGCCTTGTGGACGCCGCGCGTGTCGTCCGTGCGGGCCCAAAGACCGGCGACGTGGCCGGACGGCGGGACCATGATCGGGCGCTTGGAGAGCGGATCGACGACCTCGATCCACGGCCAGTACAGCGTCGCCATCTTCGAGTCGTAGCCGGCGGTGTCCTTGCGCCACTCGAGGATCTCCTGCGGGAGGAGGTTCGGCGGCGGGTCGAGGATGCACATGCGGTCGCCGAGCGACTCGCAGTGCGAGATGAGCTTGCCCTGCGCGTCGCGGAACAGGACGTCGTTCCCGTTGAGCAGGTTGACCGCATCGGGCATGCAGACGATCGACACCTCGTCGATCGCCACCAGACCGCCCATGCCCTGGCGCCGGGCGGGATCGCCCTCGAAGTCGCCGGACGACAGGTCGGACTTGTCGGGCGCGGCCGCGGCCAGCGTGTACTTGCCGGGCTTGGGAGCACGCAGCGCCTCGGGCAGCGACGCACCCGTCTCCTCGAGCTTGATGAGCTTCGAGGCCGCGTTGACCTTGGTGCGCAGGTTCGAGCGCCCCTTGATCGTCAGCCCCTCGTACTCCTCCTTCTGGTCGCCGGCGACGACCACGAGCCGGTAGGTCTTGTCCTCGGGCTTTTGCTCGTCGGCCGGCTCACCGCTCTCCTCCTCGGTCAGCTCGACCGTGACCGGGCCCTCGATGCCCGGGCGGGCCACGGCGTTGAGCGTCTCGACGCTCGTGTCGCCCGCGGCCGGCAGCGCGGCGCGCACGGGCGGCGCAGCGCTGTCGCCGTCGGCGCCGATCCGGATCACCCAGCACAGCGTGCCGCCGTTCTGGAAGAAGCCGTAGACCGCGTGCGCGAGGTACGCACCCTCCATGAACGGCCCGGCCTCGGGGTTGCCCGCATCGCCGAACGTGCGGGCGAACTGACTCCAGTTCGCGATCCGCATCGGGGTGTTGACGGGACCGCCGGGCGCGAGTCCGACGAACGCCGCGACGGAGGTGCTGACTCCCTCGAGCGGCTTCTGTGCTGCTGGGATCTCCTCGACATAGACGCCGGGAGTCAGGTACGTCGTGGGCATTGCGCTCCTTCTCTCGTCCAGGCTGGGGCGGGTTTGGCTGCTTCGCGAGCCTCGGCGCCACTCTCTTGCGCGCGTGTTGCGCGGACTAGTGACGGCCGGGCAGCCGTTCGGGCAGAGTTGGGTGCCACGGCGGCGCGGAACGGCCCTCGCTGTGAAGCAGCGCCGATCGGCGCCCTCGCGAGGAGCAGGTGGTGGGCGGCTCACGCACCTGATGCACCGGCGACGACCATGCCCTCGACAGCCAAATCGGTCCGGCGCTCGTTCACGCGGTGGACCGCGAACCTCAGCCCGACCGGCCGGACGAACCTCCGAGCACGACGTCGAGTGGTCCGCCGGGGATCTCCACCTCGACCACCGCCTCGCGGCCCGCGCCGTCGCGCACGCGCACCTCGTGCACGCCCGGCGGCACGCGCGGCAGCCGGAAGCGCCCGTCGGCGCCGCTCGTCGCCAGGCGTCCGAGGTCCGGCACCGCGATCCACGCGTCGGCCACCGCCTCACCGCCGTCGTCGACGACGACGCCGCCGAGGTGGGCAAGCTCCTGCACGCCGGCGCGCCGCGCCTCCGCCAGGCTCGTCCGGACGATCGTCGAGCGGACGTCGGGCCCGCGCTGCACGGTGTGCCCGCTCTCGACCGACAGCGTCACGACGTAGTCCAGCGCCGGCTTGTAGACGCCGCCGACGGAGCGCCAGAAGTCGGCCCGCTGCTCGGGCCGCTGCTCGCCGACCGACGCGAGGATCGAGAAGCGCTGCGACCCGTCGTCGAAGCGCGGGCCGAGGTGGCCGTCGAGGATCGGGAACGCGTACAGCACGCCGAGCACCTGCGACAGCAGGCGATGCTCGTCGGCGACCGCCTTGGACCACGTCGTCACGGCGAAGATGCAGTCCACGCGCATCGCCGGCGGGCGCTCGGCCGCGCGGCCGAGCGCCCGCCGGC
>DATMJM010000361.1:0-3255 GCA_035553935.1 Solirubrobacteraceae bacterium | reverse complement strand
CAAGCGCGGCAAGGCACACACTGAGCTCGTGCTGGAGCGGCTGCCCGAGCCCGAGATCCGTCGCCAGCGACAACGCCGCCATCAGCTCCGCCAGCCGGATGCTCCCCGCAGAGTGCGCCCCCTCCATGTCGCGATTCTAGGTAGCCCAGAGGGAGTGCGATCGACTGAACGCCGCCGCCCCTTGCGGACCAATGATGCGCGTCCTCAGTCAAGTCTCCGCCCGGACGTGCCAGTGCGTCGCGGATCTTGGGTGACTTCGCCGCGTGACCCACGCCGCTTCAGGTCAGGTCCGCCGATCGCCGGACTCCTCCGCCAGCACCGCGGCCAGCTTGGCCCGCGCCAGCTCGAGCAGTACCGTCACGCCGTCCGCAGGAATCCCGAGCGCGGTGGCGATCTCCTCGTCGCGCGCGTCGGCGTGGCGCATCCGCAACGCGACCGCATGCGCCGTCGACAGCTCCGCCAAGGCCCGTTCGCAGTTCACGCCCGCAACAGTGACGCCACAGCGCCCGCGTGTCTGCCGTAGCCGACTACGACACTTCCACCGGGCGGCCCCGCGCCGTCTGGCTGGCGCGAGCATGTCCGAGCGGCTAGGGTCGCAGGAAGTCCCGGTCGTAGGGGGTGCTGATGGTGGTTGGCGAAATCTCGCGGCTCGATGCAGCGCTCGTGGGACGCACCGAGGAGCTGGCATTCGTGTCGGCGGCGCTCGAGCGCGGCGGCTGCGTCATCGCCGGCGCAGCGGGGGTCGGGAAATCCCGGCTGGCCTCCGAGGTCGCCGCCCGGCATCGCGCGGCGGTCGTTCGCGTGGTGGCTACGGCGGCCGCCGGATCGATCCCGTTCGGCGCATTCGGTCATCTGCTTGCGGGCGTCGCTAGCGACCCGGGCGGTCCGATCCCCGCCTGCATCCGCGCGCTGCGCGGGCTGTCGTCCGACGTGCCGCCGACGCTGCTGCTCGATGACGCGCATCTGCTCGACGAGGCGTCCGCCGCGCTCGTGCTCGCACTGCGCGAGAGCGAGACGGTGCGCGTGCTGGCGACGCTCCGCCACGGCGAGCGCATGCCGGATGCCGTCATCGCGCTGTGGAAGGAGGCGTGGCTGGAGCGGCTGGACCTGCAGCCGCTGTCGCGCCGCGAGCTGCGTGCGCTCGTCGAGGCGCACCTCGGCGCGCCGGCGGCGCCGGACGTGCACGCGCGGGTCTTCTCGCTGACGGAGGGCAGTCCGCTGTATGCCCGTGAGCTGCTGATCGACGCGATGCGTTCCGGCGCCCTGGCTCAGGACGAGGGACGCTGGCAGTGGACGGGCAGGCCGCCGGAGATGGCTCGCCTGCGCGACCTGATTGCCGCTCGCACGCGGGATCTGAGCGACGAAGCGCGTCTGGCGCTCGATCTGCTCGCCGTGGGCTCGCCGCTGCGCCTGGAGGAGCTGGCGGCGGTCGCCGGCGAGGAGGCGGTCGCCGAACTGGAAGCTGCCGGCCTTGCGATCGTGCGGGGCCTCCCCGAGGCGCCCGTGATCGAGGTCGCACATCCGATGTTCGGCGAGGTGACGCTGGCGGCGCTGCCCGCCGCGACCGCTCGCCGGCTTCGGCGCCGGCTGGCCGCGGCCGTCGATCGGCACGATCTCGGTTCCTTCGACGTGCTGCGCCTCGCGCTGCTCAAGCTGGAGTCCGGGGCATCGGATCCCGAGCTCTTTCGCCGGGCGGGCGCCTACGCGGTGCGGCTCGAGGCCGGCGTGCCCGGCCCGGGCTGGGACGGCGATGATCCGACGCTGGCGATCCGCCTTGCCGAGGCGGCCGGCCCGGACCTCGAGGCGGCGCTGCTGGCGGCGCGCGGGTTGATGGCGCTCAGCCGCTTTGGCGAGGTGGGCGAGCGCCTGGCGCCGTTTGAGGATGCCGCGGGCAGGGCGCCGTTCGGGCAGGCCGTGGAGTACCTGCACACGCGCGTCTACGCCCTGCACTGGAGCGGCAGGACCGAGGATGCGCTGGTGCTGCTCGAGCGGGCAGCGGGATGGCGCGACGAGGTCGACTGGACGGTCGCGCAGGCCACCCTGAGGGGCTGGATCCTGCACGATCAGGGGCGGCCGCAGACCGCGCTGGAGGCGGTCGTCACGCTGCCGCAGCTCGAGGGCGCGGCCCCGCACATACGCCTCGACGCCCTGCTGCTGCTGGCGATGGTGCAGAGCAGGCTGGGCCTGACCGACCGCTGCGAGGCGCTGGAGGCGCAGATCCAGCGTCTGGCCGACGAGTTGGAGGACGGCTCCCGGCAGACCGGCTGGGCGCGGTACCTGGTCGACGGCATGGCGCGCAGCGAGGCGGCGCGCGACCTGGGCGCCGTCGCGGCACGGCTTGTCGCGGGCCGCGAGCGCGCGGAAGCGAGCGGGAACGACGTCCTGGCCGCTGCACTTGCCATGGTGCTGGGCCGACTGGAGCTGACGCGCGGGCATGCGCGAGACGCGATCGCCCTGCTCGAGGATGCAGTGAACGGCCTGACCGCCGGCGATCCCCGCAACGCGCTGGGCTGGGCGTACGCGCACCTGACGCGCGCGCGCGCGCTGTGCGGCGACGTCGCCGCCGCGCGCGGCGCGCTCGCGCAGGCCGGGGCGATCGCCGCCGAGCGCCCGAGCCACCTGCGCCTGCACGGGGAGCTCGAGCGAGCGCGGGCGTGGATCGAAGCGGCCGAGGCGCGGCTGCCGGCGGCGCGCGAGCGGCTGCACAGGGTCGCCGACGCCGCGGGCGAGGCGCTGGCGGCCGAGGCGGAGGCGACCTACGACGCGCTGCGCTTCGGGGCACCGCCGCAGCCGTGCGCTGAGCGCCTGGCAGCGCTCGCCGCGCGAGCCGACAGCGACCTGCTCGATGCGTGCGCTCGGCATGCGAGCGCCCTGGCCGCGCCGGACGCAGCGGCCCAGCTGCAGGCCGCCGAGCTCTCGCGCCCCTCTGCCGCGAAGGCGCGCGCCGCGCTGTGCCAGGGAGCGATGACGCCGGCGCTCATCCGGATCCCCGCGCGCGCGAAGCTGACGCCACGCGAGCGCGAGATCGCGATCCTCGCCGGCCGCGGCCGGACGAACGCGCAGATCGGCCGCGAGCTCGTGCTCTCGGTGCGCACCGTGGAGACGTACGTGCTGCGGGCCTGCCGCAAGCTCGGCGTCGACCGCCGGACCGGGCTGGCGCAGGTGCTGACGCTCGACGGGGCGCCTGAGCGCGCCGCCAACCCGCAGGCCCAGCCGGCCAACGAAACATTCGGCCGCGGCCACTAGGTCCGGGTT
>DATMJM010000360.1:0-2456 GCA_035553935.1 Solirubrobacteraceae bacterium | reverse complement strand
GGCTGCTCGCCGGATCACCCGCGATCGACGCCGCCGACCCCGACGACGCTCCCGCCACCGACCGCGACGGCCACGCGCGCGACACCCGCCCGGACGCCGGCGCCCACGAACACGGCGCCGGCGGGGCGGCGGCCGCCGCCGTAGCGGTCAGGCGACGCGTCCGCCGAGTGGCGCGCAGCCCAGGCCGGCGAGCACGGAGCGGACCTCGCAGGCCAGCGCGTCGACGCCCTGCAGCTCGCTGACTACGTCTGACCCCGCGCCGCCGGCCTGCGGCGCCTGGATCGCCGCGGCCAGCTCGTCGACGTCCTCGACGAGCGTGACGAGCCCGGCGCCGCCCAGCCGCCGCGCGAGCGCGAGCTGATGGTCGTCGACGGCCTCGCCGAGATGATGGCGCCGCGGCACGACGATCGGGCGGTGGCCGCTGCGGCGGGCGAGCATGATCGACCCGACGCCCGCGTGGCAGACGATGGCCCTCGCCTGCTCGGCGCGAGCGGCGAGCTCGTCGAAGGGCAGGAAGTCGATCCACTCGCCGGCGCCGTGCGCCACGCGCGAGGAGCCGTACTGGACGAGCAACGGCTCGCCGGCGTCCAGCCCCGCGGCAGCGCGCACGAGCCGGTCGAACGGCTGCTCATTGGTGCCGGTCGTGAACAGGATCATCGGTCCGACAGGACGTTGCCGGCGAACCGGATCGCGCGCCTGCGCGGCTGCTCGGCGAGTTGAGGCCACTGCGCGTACAGGCGCGTGGCGACGGGCGCGATGAGCCGCGCGCTGAGCGACAGCTCGTCGATCCGCGTGACGCTCTCGACGTAGATCGTGGGGATCCCGAGGATGCGCCCGATCCAGGCGAAGGGCACCGCCACGCCGGCGCCCGTGGTGAGGATCGCCGACGGGCGCTCGGCGCGGAGCTTGCGCCAGGCCAAGCGGACGTTGCGCAGAAGGTTGGGGATGTCGCGGTTCGTCGGCCCGTAGGCATGCAGCACGCGCTCGTCGGCCAGCAGCGAGCGCGCGTCGGACTTGTCGAACGTCACCCAGACGCGCTCGTAGGGCTCCCAGGCGTCGCGCAGCGCGAGCATCTGCAGGAGATGCCCGCCCGAGGAGCACACGATCATGACGGGCCGCCGGCCGCGGGCTGGCTCCCCGCCGCGGCGCACCAGCCCCGTGATCACGCCGCCGCCTCGGCAGGCTGCCTGCTGCGGAAGCGCGCGACGAGGACCCCGGCGGCACGCTCCGCCGCGCGACCATCCCAAAGCGGGATCGCGCACGGCGTTGGGTCCCAGCGCGAGGGTCGCACGCGTGCGATCTCCGCCGGATCGTCCCCCATCAGCCTGTTGCTGCCGTGCGTGATCGTCACCGGGCGCTCGGTGTTGGGACGGAACGTGTAGCAGTCCACGCCGAGCGCCGATGCCTCCTCCTGGATGCCGCCCGAGTCGGTCACGATCGCGCCGGCGCCGAGCTGCAGCGACAGGAAGTCCAGGTAGGCGACCGGGTCGATGCAGCGCACGCCGCCCATCTGCAGCCGCGCGAGGTCGCCGCTGTCGGCCAGCCGCGCGCGCGTGCGCGGGTGCACGGGGAAGACGACGGGAGCATGGCGCGACAGCTCGATCAGCGCGTTGACGATCTGCGCCAGCCGGCACGGATCGTCGACGTTGCCGGGCCGGTGGAACGTGACCAGGACGTACTCGCTCTGGTGGAGGCCGTGGTCGCAGAAGGCGGCGCGAGCACGGGCGCGCCCCTCGCAGCGGCGCAGCGAGTCGATCATCGTGTTGCCCACGTAGTGGACCCGGTCGGGATCGATCCCCTCCGCCGTGAGGTTGTCGAGCGCCTCCGGGCTGTGCGTCAGCAGCACGTCGGACATGCGGTCGGTCAGCACGCGGTTGACCTCCTCCGGCATCGACCAGTCGCGCGAGCGCAGGCCGGCCTCGAGGTGAGCGACCGCGATCTGCAGCTTGGAGGCCGCCAGCGCGCAGGCAAGCGTCGAGTTGACGTCGCCGGCGACGAGGACGACATCGGGACGCACGTCCAGCAGGATGTGCTCGAACGCCGCCAGCACCTTCGCCGTCTGCTGACCGTGTGGACCGGATCCGACACCCAGAAAGTAGTCCGGCGGGGGGAACTCGAGGTCCGCGAGAACGTCGTCCGACAGCTTGGCGTCGTAGTGCTGGCCGGTGTGCACGACGATCTGGTTGAACTCGCCGGTCCGCTCCAGCGCCTCGACGACGGGCGCCACCTTGACGAAGTTGGGGCGCGCGCCGACCGCATGGACGATCGTGGGCCGCCGCGACGATGCGGTGGTCGCTGGCTGTGTCATCAGCGCTGCCTCCAGACGGCGGCCATCAACAGGGCCGCGATAAGCGTGCTGGCCGCCGCGAATGCCACGCTCACACGGTGAAACTCCGAGCCCGGGACGGCCAGCTCGATCGCCACGAAGGCGACCGCCGTCAGGCACCAGCGCACCG
>DATMJM010000359.1:0-2802 GCA_035553935.1 Solirubrobacteraceae bacterium | reverse complement strand
GAACATATATTGGCCGTGGTGCTGGTCGGATACATCATCGTGGCGCACTCCCTGCCCGAGCATCTCGTGCGCCTCGTGCGCCGTCTGCAGAGTCCCCGGGCGCGGTTCTTCGTGCACATCGACCGCGGCGCTCCGAGCGTCGTGATGCAGACGGTGGCCGAACAGCTCGGCGAGGTCGAGAACGTGCGCCTGCTGCCCCGCCACCGGGTCGGGTGGGCGCGGTTCAGCCAGGTCGAGGCGACGCTCGAGGGGATCGCGGCGATCCTCGACGCGCCCGAGCCGATCGACTACGGCGTGCTCCTGACCGGCCAGGACTACCCGTTGCGCCCGCCGCGCGTCGTCGAGCAGACCCTCCTGGACGCCTCCGGTCGCTCGTTCTTGGAGCACTGGCCGGCGACCGGCCGCTGGCGCACGCGCGTGGATCGCTGGCACTGGCACGGCACCGTGCTCGGCCGCCGCCTGCGGCTTCCGAACCGCTTCGTCCCGATCTCCGTGAGGCGTCCCGTCCCCGGCGGGCTCGCGCCGTTCGCGGGCCGCACCCACTGGTGCCTGTCGCGCGAGTGCCTGCAGTACGTCGCGGGCTTCGTCGCGCGCCGTCCCGACGTCGTGCGCGAGTTCCGCTGGCGCTCGCATCCCGACGAGGCGTTCTTCCACACGATCCTCATGAACTCGCCGCTGGCGGGAACGATCGTCAACGACGACCTTCGCTACGTCGACTGGTCGGACAACCAGCCATCGCCGCGGACGCTCACCACCGCCGACCTCGACCGGATGCTCGCCTCCAACGATCTCTTCGCGCGCAAGTTCGACCCGCGCGTCGACGCGCGCGTGCTCGACCTCCTCGACGACCATCTGGCGGCACCGGCGGCCGCCCAGAGCGGTCGTGCGTAGCTGAGCCGAGCGCGGACCGGATGACAACGCAGCCGCCAGTGCCGCGCGTCGCCGTCATCATCCCCTGCTACGAGGACGGCGAGCTCGCGGCCGGCGCGGTGGCCTCCGTCCGCGAGCGCGAACCGGTCGAGCTCGTCGTGGTCGACGACGGGTCGCGTGACGCGCCGACGCTCGCCGCGCTCGAGCGGCTCGAGGCGCAGGGGGTGCGGGTCATCCGCCACGACGACAACCGCGGCCTCGCGCAGGCGAGAACCACCGGGCTGCACGCGACGAGCGCGCCCTTCGTGTTCCCGCTCGACGCCGACGACGAGGCGGTGGCCGGCGTCCTCGCCGCGATGGCGACCCGCCTGGAGAACGAGCCGTGGGCAGACGTGTGCTTCGGCGACTACTTCGAGTTCGGGCAGCTCGAGCTCGTTCGCGCGGTCCCCAGCGAGCTGGATCCGTACCGCCTCGCCTTCACGAACGAATACCCGGTCTCGGCGATGTTTCGCCGCAGCGTGCTGGAGGCGGTCGACGGCTGGCGTCCGATCGACGCCTACGAGGACTGGCATCTGTGGATGACGCTCGCCGAGCGCGGCACGAGGGCGATCCATCTCGGGCCGGGCCACATCACGTACCGCCGCCGGCTGCACGGATCGCGCATGCTGACCGCCGCCCGCCGCGTCCACCCCCAGCTTTACGCGCGGCTGCGCCGCGAGCACGCGCAGCTGTTCGACGATCTTCCCGCGCATCGGCGCCGCTCGACGCTGAGCCTGCAGCGCAAGCTGCTGTATCCGGTGGTGTACGGCGGCCGGACGCGGTTCGCGTGGGAGGGCCGCGTCAAGACCCTGCTCGATAGGGCGGGCGTCTGGACGATGCGACGTTGACCGGCCGGCGCCGCGCCGCTGCAGGCGCCCGCCGTCAGCGCCGCCGAAGGGTGCCTGCAAGCCGCTCGCGCAGCAGCCAGTCCAGCGCGCCCGATGCGATGCCGGCGACCGTGAGCAGGTCGCCGGCCGCCGAGCGGGGGTTGCGCAGCGCGACGCGAGCGGCGCGTCGCAGCCGGCCGGCCACGTCGTTCGCCGCGCGCTGCAGCAACCGCCGGTCGCGCAGGCCGGCGTGCTTGGCGTAGAAGGCGCCCTTGCCGCGGCCGTACCGCCAGCGCAGCCCAACGAGCTCGCCGCGCGGGCGCCACGCGCGGTGCAGCACGACGGCGCCCGGGACGTGGTGCACCTCGGCGCCGGCGAGCAGCAGCCGGTGGCCGATGTCGTTGTCGTCGGCCGAGCCGAACCGGGTGCCGGCTCCCAGGCGCTCGTCGTAGCCGCCCAGCGCGAGGACGAACTCGCGCCGCAGCGCCACGTTGGCCCCCGGGACGACATCCATCGGCTGCGGCCCGCGATAGATCGCCGGGGTGTCGCGCGTGACCAGCGCCGCCGGCGGAATCGATCCTCCCCGGCCTTCCTCCGCAGCGGGCAGCACGCGGCCGGTGGCGACACAGTGCGAGCCCTCCGGTAGACCGTCGAGCAGCGCGGCGAGCCACGACGCCTCGACGAGCATGTCGTCGTCGATCAGGATCGCGATGTCGCACGCGGCCGCGCGAAGCCCGATGTTGCGGGCGCGGCTGAGGCCGCTCTCGCGACAGTGCAGGTAGCGGACGACGCAGTTGCGCACCGCTCGCATGGAGGCGAGCTCCACGACCGGAGAGTCGCTCTGGTCGACCACGACGACCTCGGCGGGGACGGCGTCGCCCTCCAGCACCGAGCGCACGGTGTCCAGTAGCAGCTGCGGCCTGTCGCGCGAGCAGATCACGACGCTGGCGTCGCGCGCCGGTGGGGTTCGCATGGACGCTACGGGACCGCCGGCCGCGGTGCGACCAAGGGCGCGGGCTCCTCGTCGTGCCGTCGCTTGCGGCGGAGCGCCGGAGCCTCCACGAAC
>DATMJM010000358.1:0-10324 GCA_035553935.1 Solirubrobacteraceae bacterium | reverse complement strand
CCGAGCACCAACGACAGTGGGCCACCGTCACGCGCGCGCTGGGCGACGTCTGGCAAGGCTGCGGCTCGCTGCCGCCGGCGCTCGGCGAGGCGTGACCGTGGATCGCGTGGAGGCACAGATCGTTGAGTGGCGGGCCTACGTCGCGAAGGCCGCGGCCGTCGACGGCCGCGACGTCGATGAGCTGGAGGCGCATCTTCGCGACCAGATCGCCGAGCTGGACGCGGCGGGGCTCACGGCCGACGAGGCGTTCCTCGTCGGCGTCAAGCGCATGGGTGACCTCGACGCGCTGTCGCGCGAGTTCGCACGCGAGCACAGCGGCCGGCTGTGGAAGCAGCTCGTCCTGAGCGGTGTGGACGAGCCACCGCCTCCAGCCGGCGGGTGGTTGCAGGCGCTCGCGTTCGCGCTGGCCGCCGGCGTGGCGATTCAGGTCGGACGCCTCGCGGCGCAGTTTCCCGAAGAGGAGCCGGGCTGGCTGCTGCGGAACGTCGGTCTGTTCGTGTTGCCGTTCCTCGCCGGGTACTTCGCCCGCCGACGGCAGCTCGACGCGCGGCACTGGGTGCTGGCGGCGGCGCCGTTCGCGCTCGCCGCGCTCGTCGTCAACCTCTACCCGTACGGAGACGATTCGGCCAGCGAGCTCCTCGTCGCGCTGCATCTGCCGGTGGCGCTGTGGTTCGCCGTCGCCTACCCGTACATGGGCGCCACGCTGCGATCGCACGAGCGGCGCATGGACTTCGTCCGCTTCACCGGCGAGTGGGTCATCTACTACGTGCTCATTGCGCTCGGCGGCGGCGTGCTGATGGTGCTCACGGCGCTGATCCTCGAGCCGATCGGAGCCGACCTCCCCGAGCGGGTCGTCGAATGGGTGCTGCCGTCCGGCGCGGCCGGTGCCGTGATCGTCGCCGCCTGGCTCGTCGAGGCCAAGCAACGCGTCGTCGAGAACATGGCTCCCGTCCTGACCATGATCTTCACCCCGCTGTTCGCGCTGATGCTGACGGTCGCCGCGGCGACCTACGCCGTCTCCGGCGTCGCCGGCGCGTTCGACCGCGAGCTGCTCACCGTCTTCGACGCGCTCCTCGTGGTCGTGCTGGGGCTCGTCCTGTACGCGATGACCGCGCGCGACCCGTCCCGACCGCCCGAGCTGATGGACCGCGTCCAGCTGCTCGCGGTCGCCGCCGCGCTCGTGCTCGACCTGATGGTGCTCGGCGCGATGGTGGCGCGGATCGGCGATCTGGGGTTCACCCCCAATCGCGCGGCATCGCTCGGCCTGAACCTCGTCCTGCTCGTGAACCTCGCCGGCGCCGCGTGGCTTTCGATGCGGTTTCTCAGGAGACGCATCGCCTTCCACCGCCTCGAGCGGTGGCAGACGTCCTACCTGCCCATCTTCGCCCTCTGGACAGCGACCGTCGTCGCCGTCCTCCCCCCGCTCTTCACCTTCAGCTGAGCCACATGAATGCTGTCAACATGCTCGTGCGTCCGGGGCAAGCCGCGTTCGAGCGATTCACAGAGCAGGCGCGTCAGGTCATCGTCGGCGCACAAGAAGAGGTGCGCATGCTCAAGCACGACCACATCGGGTCCGAGCACATCCTGCTTGGACTCGTGCGCGAGAAGAACGGGGTCGGTGCGCGGATCCTGCTGGAACTCGGCGCGGATTGCGACCAGGTCCGCGATGAGGTCATCGGCATGCTGTCCGCCGCCGGCGGCGCGGCGCAACCAGCGGCAGACGCAGCGGTCGCCGAGCTCGTTGCCCAGTCGGACGAGGCGCTCGAAGAGCACATCGTGCGGCTCACCGAGCGCGAGCGCGCCCTCGCCCACGAGCGGCAACCGTCCCTTGTAGGCCCCAGCGGCCGGCGACTGCAAGCGATCGAGCCGGTCGGCGACGCCGCGCACCTCGACGCGCTCCCCCCGCCTCGACGACCCCTTCGACGGCACCGGGCTCCGGCCGGAGATGACCGTGCGCCGCTCGCCGTCGAGCAGGAGGCGCTCGTCGTCGACACGGTCGCTGCGCACGACTTGCCGCATCCCGGTCGCCGCTGCGGATCACGCGGCGTGTCACGTCGCTGACAGCGCGGCGCCGACGCCGACCGGCACGCGCGATCACGCGCGCGGCGGCGCGCCGATTCGGTCGCGCCGCCACTGAGCAGGGCGAGCACGATGACCATGCTCCCGGCAGCCAGTGCGTTCCAGCGGGCAGCCGTGGATTCGGCGAGCCACAGCGGCGACGTCACGAGCCATGCTCCGAACGCGAAGGTCAGCCAGCTGATCCAGCTCGCCCACAACCCGGAGGTCATCCGCGCCAGCGTGAGCAGCACGATCAGCGCGCCGACGAGAACGGGACTCCACACGGCGTCCGCGGCCTTGCAGGAAAGGACGAAGGGCGACACGATCAACCAGCCTCCGGCCGCCAGCATCAGGCCGCCCGCACCAAGGATCTCTTCGCGTGCCGTGACCGCGGGCACGGCAGCGGGATCCGGCCGGTCAAGCTCGACGTCGTCATCTCGCGGACGCTGGCGCGCAGGACGCATAGGCGCCGGATGCCCGGTCGTGACCTCGCGCCGATCGACCTGTATGGCGGCTGACGCTTATCAGGCCGTGCGCGCGGGTGGCGACAGCGTCAAGCGTTGCAGACGCCGAGGAAGAGGACGGCGTCGTCGGGACAGAGAGCCGCGCACACGCACCTACGCGCATGCCCGCAAGCCTCCGAGCATGCGTCAGCAGGCTGACGCTCGCGCGCGCGAGCCTCCGCACCTCCGCGAGCTACGAACGCAGCGACGAGATCTTCCAGGCCGACCCGGCGCGCTCGAGCTCGAGCGTGTCGGACTTCTCGCTGGAGCCCGAGCCCGACGTCACCTTCGCGGTCGCTCTGTCGCCGCTGATCGTGACGTCCTCGACCGTGAGCTCCTTCGAGGAGGCGTCCTCGAAGGCCTCGCGAACGGCGGTCGTGCAGTTCGTGCCCTGCCGCTCGAGCGCGCTGAGCAGCCGCTCGCTGAGCAGCTTCGTGCACATCGCCGCCGCGTCGTCGTCGCGCGCCGCGGTCTCCATCGCCTCGACGGCGGCCGCGACGGCGCGCTCGGGACCCTTGAATTCCTCGGCCGAATCACGCGGGGCGCTCGAGCCGCAGGCTGCGAGGACGAGCGCGAGAACGCAGAGCACGAGGGCCGATCTCATCGGTCGGGAGCCTATCTAGACTGCGGGGTCTTGACGCCCGAGACGACGTCCTCCGCTCCTCCCGTCCCGCGGGGCCGCCACGCACCGCCGCTCGAGGTGCGCCTCGAGGTCCAGAAGCACCGGCTGTTCGACGCCGCGGCGACCGTGTTCTCGAAGGTCGGCTACGCGGAGGCCAGCGCCGAGGCGATCAGCCGCCAGGCGGGCATGTCGAAGGCCACGTTCTACGAGCACTTCGCCAACAAGGAGGAATGCCTCGTCGCGCTGTTCGAGTACGCCGCGGCGTCGTTTCTCGAGGAGCTCGTCGCGGCGTCGCGGGGCGCCGAGCGCGGGTTCGAGGAGCGCCACAGCGCCGGCCTGCACGCGATCCTCGAGGCGATCGAGGAGAACCCGGCGCTCGCCCAGGCGATCCTCATCGAGACCGTCGGCGCGGGCCCGCGCCTGGCGGAGCTGCGCATCGAGGCGCTCAACGGCTTCGCGCAGGTCATGTACGAGCAGACGGTGCGCGCGGCCGCGCTGACGGGCGGCCCGGCCTTCGCCTCGCCCGACGAGGCGTTCGCGATCGTTGGCGCGACCTTCGAGCTCGTGTCGCGCCAGCTGCGCACGGCGCAGGCGAAGAGCGTGCTCGACCTGCAGCCGCTCATCGAGCGGCTCATCATCGGCCTGCTCTCACAGCCGCCGCACGCTTGAGCGGCGACGATCTCGCGCAGCTCGAGGCCGAGGTCGTCGCATGCCGGCGCTGCCCGCGACTGGTGGCGTGGCGCGAGCTCGTCGCGCGCGAGAAGCGAGCGTCGTTCGCCGACTGGGAGTACTGGGGGCGCCCGATCCCGGGGTTCGGCGATCCGCACGCGCAGATGATGATCTTCGGGCTCGCGCCCGCGGCGCACGGCGCCAACCGCACGGGGCGCATCTTCACCGGCGACCGCTCCGGCGACTTCCTGTTCGCGGCGCTGCACCGCACCGGCTTCGCCAGCCAGCCGACGTCGGTCCATGCCGGTGACGGGCTCGAGCTCTGCGGCGCGTGGATCAGCGCGGCCGTGCGCTGCGCGCCCCCTGCCAACAAGCCGACGCCGCAGGAGCGCGACAACTGCCTGCCCTACACGGTGCGCGAGCTCGAGCTGCTCGGCGACGTGCGCGTCATCGTCTGCCTGGGCCAGTTCGCGTGGGACGCGGCGCTGCGCATGCTGGCGGCGGGCGGCGCGGAGCTGCCGCGACCGCGCGCGCGCTTCGGCCACGGCGCCGAGCTTGCGGTCTTCGGCGCGCCCGCCGCGCCGCGGCTGCTCGGGTGCTTTCACCCGAGCCAGCAGAACACGTTCACGGGGAAGCTGACCGCCGCGATGATCGACGACGTCCTCCTGCGGGCGAGGGAGCTCGCGCGGCTCGACGGGGGGCCGCCGTGACTAGGACACCGACGGGCCGCGACCGCGGCTAGCCTGCACGGCGTGGTCCTCGAGCAGTTCACGCCCGTCGTGCGCGACTGGTTTCGATCCGCGTTCGATGGCCCGACGGAGGTGCAGGCGCAGGCCTGGCCGGCGATCGCGACCGGCGAGCACACGCTCATCTCGGCGCCGACCGGCTCGGGGAAGACGTTGGCCGCATTCCTCTGGGGGCTCGACCGGCTCGTCCGCGAGCCATCGGGCCCCCCCGCCCGCACGCGTCTGGTCTACGTCTCGCCGCTCAAGGCGCTCGCCTACGACATCGACCGCAACCTGCGCGCGCCGCTGCGCGGGATCCGCGCGGAGCTGTCCGTCGGCGTGCGCACGGGCGACACGCCGCAGCGCGATCGCGCCGCGATGCGCCGCAACCCGCCCGACATCCTCATCACGACGCCCGAGTCGCTCTACCTCATGCTGTCCAGCGGCGCGCGCGAGATGCTGACCGGCGTCGAGGCGGTGATCGTCGACGAGATCCATGCAGTCGCGGCGACGAAGCGCGGCGCGCACCTTGCGCTGACGCTCGAGCGGCTCGCCGCGCTGCAGGACGGCGAATGCGACCCGCAGCGGATCGGGCTCTCGGCGACGCAGAACCCGCTCGAGGAGGTCGGCCGCTTCATGGTCGGCCCGCGGCGGGCGTGCACGATCGTCGACGCCGGGATGCGCAAGCCGCTGGACCTGCAGATCCACGTGCCGGTCGAGTCGATGACCGAGCCCGGCCAGCACGTGGCCGCAGCGCAGGTCGACCCGCTCGATCCGCTCACCGGCACCAGCAACGAGGCGACGCGGCAGTCGATCTGGCCGGCGATCTACCCCGAGATCCTGCGGCTCGTCGAGGAGCACCGCTCGACGATCGTCTTCGTCAACTCCCGGCGCGGCGCCGAGCGGCTGGCGCTGCGGCTCAACGAGCTCGCCGACGCGGACCTTCCCGAGGATGCGCCGCGGCGGGAGATCGCGCGCGCTCACCACGGCTCGCTCGCGCGCGAGGAGCGCCTCGTCGTCGAGGAGATGCTCAAGGCCGGGGAGCTGCCGTGCCTCGTCGCGACGTCGTCGCTGGAGCTCGGGATCGACATGGGCGCCGTCGACCTCGTCCTGCAGGTCGAGTCGCCGAAGTCCGTCGCGCGCGGGCTGCAGCGGATCGGCCGCGCAGGCCACAACGTCGGCGACGTCTCCAAGGGCCGCATCTTCCCGAAGTTCCGCGCCGACCTGCTGGAGTGCGCGGTCGTCTGCAAGCTCATGCGCAGCGGCGAGATCGAGCCGACGGTCGTGCCGCGTAACCCGCTGGACGTGCTCGCACAGCACGTCGTCTCGATCGCGGCGAGCGCGCGCGACGAGGAGCCGGTGAGCGTCGACGACCTCTACGCGCTCGTCACCCGCACGCACTCCTACGCCGAGCTGTCGCGGTCGCTGCTGGAGAACGTGCTCGACATGCTCGACGGCCGCTATCCGTCGCAGGAGTTCGCGGAGCTGCGCGCGCGCATCGTCTGGGACCGCGTCGGCGGCACGATCCGCGCGCGCAAGGGCGCGCGGCAGCTCGCGATCACGAACGCCGGCACGATCCCCGACCGCGGCCTGTTCAGCGTCACGCTGCCGGACGGCCGGCGCGTCGGCGAGCTCGACGAGGAGATGGTCTACGAGGCGCGGGCGGGCCAGACGTTCCTGCTCGGCGCCTCGACCTGGCGGATCGAGGAGATCGGCCGCGACCGCGTGATCGTGACGCCCGCGCCCGGCGCACCGGGCGCGGTGCCGTTCTGGAAGGGCGACGGCGTCGGCCGGCCGAAGGAGCTCGGCGCGGCGATCGGCGCGTTCAGCCGCTGGGCGGTCGAGCAGGACGCCGAGACGCTGCAGGCGGACTACGACCTCGACGCGTTCGCGGCGCGCAACCTGCTCGCGTTCCTGCGCGAGCAGCAGGACGCCACGCGCGTGCTCCCGAGCGACCGCACGATCGTCGTCGAGCGCTTCCGGGACGAGATCGGCGACTGGCGCCTGTGCGTCCTGTCGCCGTACGGCGGGCGCGTGCACGCCGCCTGGGGCCTGGCCCTGTCGCGCCGCATCCGCGAGCTGTACGGCCTGGAGTCGGACGCGATCTGGTCTGACGACGGAATCATCGTCCACCTGCCTGACGCCGACGAGCTGGGTGGGCGGGATTCGATCGAGCTCGTGCTGCTGGAGCCCGACGAGGTGCAGGAGGCGGTCGTCGCGGAGCTGTCGGCGAGCGCGCTGTTCGGCGCGCGGTTCCGCGAGAACGCGGGCCGGGCACTGCTCATCCCGCGCGCCTACCCGGGCAAGCGGACCCCGCTGTGGCAGCAGCGGCTGAAGTCGCAGTCGCTGCTGCAGGTCGCCAAGCGCTACCCCGACTTCCCGATCATCCTCGAGACCTACCGCGAGTGCCTGCGCGACGTGCTCGACGTGCCCGGCCTGGAGGAGCTGCTGCGGGGCCTGCACGCGCGCGAGCTGTCGCTCGTGGAGGTCGAGACGCCGACCGCCTCGCCGTTCGCCTCGTCGCTGCTGTTCGACTACGTGGCGACGTACATGTACGAGGGCGACCAGCCCAACGCCGAGCGGCGGGCGGCGGCGCTCTCGCTGGACCGCGAGCTGCTGCGCGAGCTGCTCGGGCAGGAGGAGCTGCGCGAGCTGATCGATCCCGGTGCGCTGGAGATGGTCGAAGACGACCTGCAGCACCGCTCGGAGCGCACCCGCGCCGAGACGCGCGACGCCCTCGCCGACGTGCTGCGCCGCCTCGGCGACCTCACGACCGCCGAGGTGCACGACCGCGTGCTCGCCGCGACCGACGCCGGCAGGATGCTCGACGCCCTGGTCGCGGAGCGGCGCGCGATCACGCTGCGGGTCGGCGGCGAGCCGCGCTGGATCGCCGCCGACGACGCCGGGCTGTACCGCGATGCGCTGGGCGCCGCGCCTCCGGGCGGGCTGCCCGAGGCGTTCCTCGGCGACGTGCCCGACGCGCTGGTGAAGCTCGTCGCCCGCTACGCCCGCACGCACGGCCCCTTCACCACCGCGGAGCTGCGCGCGCGCTACGGCGTCGACGCTCTGGCGGTGCTGGAGCGCCTCGAGCGCGACGGCGAGATCGTGCGCGGAGAGCTGCGCCCCGGCGGCCGGCCGGGTGAGCCCGAGTGGTGCGGCACGGAGGTCCTTCGGCGGTTGCGGCGTGCGTCGCTCGCGGCGCTGCGCAAGGAGATCGAGCCCGCCGACCGGCGCGCGCTGGCGGCGTTCCTGCCCTCCTGGCAGGGCGTCGACCGCCACCCGGCCGCCGGTGCCGGAATCGACCGGTTGCGCGAGGTGCTCGTCCCGCTGCAGGGCATCGCGCTGCCGGCCGAGGTCTGGGAGCGCGACGTGCTGCCGCGGCGCCTCGGCGCGTACTCGCCGACGTGGATCGACCAGCTGTGCGCGAGCGGCGAGGTGGTGTGGGTGGGCGCCGGAACGCTCGGCCGCTCCACCGGCCGCGTGGCGCTGTACTTCCGTGAGGACGCCGAGGCGATCGGGCGCCCGCCGGCGCCGCGCGGCGCGAGTGCGACCGCGCCGAGGGAGGACGAGCACGAGCGCATCCGCGAGCGCCTGCTGGCGTCGCCGTGCTTCTTCACCGACCTGCTGGCCGACGTGGCGCTCGAGCCCGAGCAGGTGCAGGAGGCGCTGTGGGACCTCGTGTGGGCGGGCGAGGTGACCAACGACGCGTACGCCCCGCTGCGCGCGCCGCGGCTGACGCTGGCCCGTGCGCGGAGCAGCGGATCGCGCCACGCGACGCGCCGCTTCGGCGCGCGCCGATCCGGATCGCAGCCGACCGTTCAGGGCCGCTGGGCGCTCACCGACACGATCTTCCGCCGCGAGCCCGAGCCCGCACAGCGGAGGCGCACGCTCGCCGAGCTGCTGCTCGAGCGCTACGGCATCGTCACCCGCGAGCAGGTGCTCGCGGAGGGGATCGCCGGCGGCTTCTCGATCCTCTACGACGCGCTGTCGCAGCTCGAGACGCTCGGCGTCTGCCGCCGCGGGTACTTCGTGGAGGGCCTCGGCGGGGCGCAGTTCGCGCTGCCCGGCGCGGTCGAGCGCCTGCGCGCGCAGAAGGCGGTCGAGGAGTCGCCGCCGCTCGTGCTCGCCGCGACCGACCCTGCGCAGCCGTACGGCGCCGCGCTGCCGTGGCCGAGGCGCGGCGACGACGAGCGCCGCCCCGCGCGCGTGCGCGGCGCGTACGTCGTGCTCGCCGGCGCCGAGCCGGTGCTGTACGTCGAGAAGGGCGGCCGCGGGATCGCGACGCTCGTCGCCCCCGACGACGCGCGCCTGTACCCGGCCCTCGCCGCGCTCGCGCAGTTCATCACCGGCGGCCGTGGGCGCAGGCTCTCGCTTGAGCGCATCGACGGCGCGCCGGTGGTCGGCTCGCCGCTCGAGGCCACGCTGATCGAGCTCGGCTTCCGCGCCGGCCCACGCAAGCTCACGCTCAGCGCATGAGCTCCACGACGCCCCCCGCGAACAAGGAGACGACGATGATCAGCAGGCCCGACTTCGTGGCCGCTCCGTCGGCGCTCTTCACGGACCCCGACGGCAACGACCTCATGCTGCACCACCGCTATGCGCCGTATCCGGCGCCGGCGACCTGAGCCTCAGCGCGCAGCGGCCTCGATCTTCGCCAGCCACGCGGCGAGCGCTTCGGGCGCCAGCCCGCCGGCGGTCATCCGCGCCGGCAGCTTGAGGAACATCCGCTGCGCCGGCCACGTCCGCGCGTACGGCGCCGGGCCGAGCAGGATCACGCGGTGGCCGTCGAGCACCGGGATGTCGGCAGGCATCCCCTCGTTCCAGATCCAGGTGTCGCGGAACGCGAGGTCCGACGGGTCGGGCAGCTCGCCGCCGGGCTGCAGCGCGCGGTAGCTGAAGAGGTTCCAAGCGCCGCTGACGGTCTCCTCGACGCGCTGCGGCCCCTCCCCCCGGGCGACCGCGGCAGCCGCCTCGGACACGCGGCGCTCGTCGCCGGGGAAGACGTCCATGAGCAGCGTGTTGAGCTGGAAGTTCTCCACGATGCCGCTCATCCGCCCTGTGATGCCCGTCCCGCTCGCCGGCTCGATCGCGACGTACGGCTCGTCGTGCAGGACGGTCAGCATCGCCAGCAGCCAGCCCGCCGCCTCGTGCACGTCCTCGATCCGCGCCGCGATCGGCGCGAGGTCCTGCGCCTCGGCGCGCGCGGCGGGATCGACCGAGAACAGCGCGATCGCTCCGGGCCACACCTGCTGCAGGCGCTGCCACGCCACGGCCGCCGCCGGATGCCGCGCGGCGACCTCGTTGAGCGCCTGCGCCCCGCGCTCGGCGAGCCAATCGTCGGCCTCGTCCTCGTCGAGGTCCTCCGGCGGGTCGCCGATCTGCGCCCGCGCCTCGTCGGCGATGCTCGCGCAGGCCGGCAGCGTCTGCTGCAGCGCGCCGAGCATCGCCGCGCGCGCCGGCTGCGGATCGTGGCCGGCCTCGATCATCGCGCCGACGACCCGCGAGGCGATCCCCGCCGGCGCGGGGTCGAGCGAGTACACGCCCGACGCGAGCGTCGCCATGGCCACGCGCGCGTCCTCCGGCGGCGCCTGTCCGAGCGACTCGCCGAGGGCCCGGATGAGGAGATCGGACCGGCCGTCGCTCCCGGTGTTGCTGCCAAGCGCGTCGAGCAGCTCGCGCGCCGTCGCGACGATGTCTGTGGCCACGCCTGCGGACAGTAGTGGGTATGCGCGCAGGCGCTGCGATAC
>DATMJM010000357.1:0-6634 GCA_035553935.1 Solirubrobacteraceae bacterium | reverse complement strand
CAGGTCGACCTTGCCAAGGTCGACGCCTACGAGCGCCGCGAGATCGGCCGCAAGTCGATCACGGAGCGGATCGCGTCGCTGCGCGGCGACGAGCCGTGGCCGGGCTACGACGACGCCAATGCGCAGGACGTCATCGAGCGGTTGCGCGACGGCGACGACGAGCTGGCGACGCGGGTGCGGGAGTACGAGCGCGCGCACAAGGGCCGTGCGACCGTCGCACGAGCCGCCGAGCGCGAGCGCGCGCACGCGTGAGCGGCCTCGAACGAGACGTCGGCGGGGCCGGCGGCGCCGTTGGCCCGCGAACAAAATCTCAGTGCCGGGGTTTCAGTTTCCGGCGCGGTGTTCATACTTCCGGCAAGTGCAGGGGGACGGCGGCGTGGGCGCCTCAACTCATTCGATTGATGCCGGGGCGGCGAGCGGTCTCTGACGGCTCGCGCCTTCACTCGTACCGGGGACGAGGGGATTTTGCCATGACGACACAGTCGCCGACGATGGTGCGTTGCGAACGCTGCAGGGCGGTGATAAGCAGCGCGGAGGCTGCGGACATGATCCGCCAAGGCGTACCCTGCGGGGTCTGCGGCGGGACGCTCGCGCTCTGCAGCGGCCATGCCGTCGCAGATTTCGACGGGCTGCGGATCTCGCCGGAGCGGCGGCTGCTCAGCGTCCTGCGCGAGGCCGAAGGAAGGCCCGTCGGGCCGACCGCCCTCAGCGAGGCGGGGATCGACGATCCGGCGAGCGCGATCTACGAGCTTGAGCTGGCGGGTCACCGCATCGAGCGCGCGTACAGCGACAACGCCGCCGGGCGGCGGCTGCTCGGCTACCGGCTGCGCGTCACGCGCACGATCAGGTGAGCCCGTCCCAGCCCAACAGCTCGCGGTAGCCGCGCATCAGCTCGTCCCACGCCGTCTGTAGCTCCCGGCGCGCGGCGTCGAGGATCTCCGGCGGCGCCGGCTCGGGCTCCCAGCGGTGCTTGATCGGCTCGGTGGCGACAAGCGCCATGACCTCCTGCGTGGCCGTCCGCACACGCTCGTGCGCTCGCCGCAACCGCCGGCGCTCGTCGTCCGTCAGCTCCTCGGGCGTCGGCATCGGCCCCATGATGGCACCTATCGCTCGCGCTCGATGAGGCGCTGCCGGATGGGCGGGACGATCGCCGCGGCCGCCGCGATCTGGCTCGGCGCTGCGGGCGCGGCCTCCGCCGCGGAAGCACGCGGCGCGGGAATCGCCTGCCGGTCCGGCGACGCGTCCGCGCCGCCGTAGCGCGTCAGCCGCCGCACGGCCTGTCGCGCGCCCGCCGGCGCAGGGGCTCGTCTCAGCCCGGCGAGCCGATCGCGGCGAGCACGCCCTGCGCGATCCGCGCGGGGCGCGCGCCGATCCCGCGCACCTTGGAGACGTCGCCGCGCGGATCGACCTCGAGCACCTTCGTGCCGGCATCGACCGGCACGCCGTCGTGCACGAGACCGCGCAGGATGCCGGTCAGCGGGGCGCGCAGCTGCTGCGCGCCGATCGTCGCGACGGCTTCGCCGGCCTGCACGCCCTGCCCGATCCGCGCGCGGGTGCGCATCACGCCCGCCACGGGCGCGTACACGAAGCGGTCGCGCGCGTGGCCGTCGAACGCGCGCGGCTCGCCGCCCAGCGGCCGCGTCGGCCCGCGCCGGACGACGGAGCCGAGCTGCTCGCCCCACTGCGTCTCGATCGCCACATCCGTCGTCTCCCCCGCGACGAAGTTCGGGCCGAGGCCGATCGTCAGCGGTGCCAGGCCCCGCTGGCGCTCCGGGCGCGCGCGCTTGCGCATCCGCGCATCGACGAGCACGTCCGGTCGCGCGGCGGCGAGGACCTCCTCCAGCGCAGCCGTCGTGAGCAGCACCTCGCCTGCGGCCGCGGCGGCGGCCAGCTCCTCGATGTCGTCGACGCGCCGCCCGCGCACGCCGGCGAGCTCGCATGCGCCGTCGAAGATCGCGTCGGCGAACGCCATCCCGCGCCGCGGCGTGGCGGGCAGCGCGACGTCGTGCACGACAACCGCGTGGCCGCTGCGGACGAGCAGGTGGGCGACGGCGGAGCCGACGTCGCCGCTGCCGCGGATGAGCACGCACGCCACGATCGGTCCGTAGCGGCGCCTACCGCTCCAGGCGAGCCCGGACGGCCCGCGCGAGCGCGTGCGCGGAGCCCCGCGCGTGGTCGAGGAACAGCGACGGCTCGATGAGCTCGAGCTCGAGCACCGCGGGCGTTCCCGCCGCATCGCGCAGCACGTCGACGCGCGCGTACAGCGGCCGGCCGAAGCGCTCCTGCACCAGCGCGTGCACGCGCTCGCCCAGCGCCACGACGTCGGCGGCGGGCTCGGCGGGGCGCATGTCCTCCTCGCGGAAGAGGCCATCCTCCGGCGCGCGGTCGAGCGCCAGCAGCGGGCCCTTGCGCATCGCGTGCGAAAGCGTGCCGTCGACGTACACGAGCGCGACCTCGCCCTCTGCGCCGTCGACCGCATCGAGGTAGGGCTGCACGAGCACGTCGTGGCCCAGGGCGTGCAGCGCGGCGGCGTGCTGGCGCGCGGCGCCGTGGCGCGCATCGTCGAACACGGCCGCGCCGCGCGAGCCGGCCCCGACCGCCGGCTTGACGACGAAGCGTCCCGGCGGCGGCGCGAAGGTGTCGCCGGCGGCGAGCTGGACGGTCGTGATCGTCTCGATGCCGGCCGCGACGAGGTCGAACAGGTAGCGCTTGTCGGCGTTCCAGGCGACGACCGCCGGCGCGTTGAGCAGGCGCGCCCCGACCCGCGACGTCCACCGCAGGAAGCGCGGCAGCATGAGCGTGTAGTCCCACGTCGAGCGCAGGACGACGAGGTCGTAGGCCGCCCAACCCTCTGCGGGATCCTGCGTCCAGACCTGCGGCTCGGCACGCACGCCGACGTCGCGCAGCGCGCCGAGCAGCAGGCGGCCCTCGCCGTCGAGCTGCGCGTGCTCGGCGCACGTGGCGATCGCGACGGCGGACGGCACGGGCGCGGCGGGCGACGTCGACCCGCTCAGCCGACGAACTCGATGTCGACGGGCTCGCCGGCGTGCAGGACGTCGCGATCCTCGGGCACGAGCGCCAGGACGGGCACGCCGAGCATCGACGTCAGGATGTGCGAGCGCTGGTCGCCGTTGGGCGTCACGTGCCAGCCGTCGTCGTGCATCTGCGCGCTGCAGCGGATCACCGAGGTGCGTCCGATCGTGCCCGGCAGGTCGGTCTCGGCGACGCCGCGCGCGGTGTGCAGCGTGAGGTCGCGCCCCAGCATGGCGTAGACGGCCGGCACGACGAGCACGCGGAACGCCGTCAGCGCCGACGCGGGGTTGCCGGGCAGCGCGAAGGCCAGCGCTCCGCCGGGCGCGACGTAGAGGCAGAGCTGACCGCCCGGCTTGAGGCTCACGCGGCAGAACACCTGCCGCGCGCCGAGCTGCTCGAGCGCCGGCCGGACGTGGTCGTGCGGGCCGACGGAGACGCCGCCGACCGTGAGCACGATGTCGGCCCCGCGGATCGCCGACTCGAGCGTCGAGACCGTCTCCGCGCGGTCGTCGCCGACGCGCACGCTCGTGACGATCTCACCGCCTGCCGCGGAGCTCGCGGCGATCAGCGCGGGTGCGTTGGCGTCGCGGATCTGGCCGGGCTCGAGCTGCGGCCCGGGCGAGACGAGCTCGTCGCCCGTGCTGATCAGCGCGATCCGCGGGCGCCGCACGACGAACGGCCGGGGGATGTTGACGGCGGCGAGCGCGCCGATCTCGGCCGCGCCGAGCAGCGTGCCGGCGTGCAGGATCGTCTCTCCGGCCGGGATGTCCTCGCCGGCGTAGCGGACGTCGGTGCCGGGACGGACCTCCTCGTTGACGATGACGGCGCCGTCCTCGACCTCCGTGAGCTCCTGGCGGACGATCGCGTCCGCGCCCTCGGGCACGACGGCGCCGGTCGAGACGCGGATCGCGGTGCCATGCGCGACCGGCGCCTGCGCGAGCGTTCCCGCGCGCGCCTCGCCGATGATCTTCAGCGCGACAGGCGCGTCCGCGGTGTCGGTGGCGATGACGGCGAAGCCGTCCATGCCGGACGAGTCGAACGGCGGCAGGTCGGCCGGCGCGACGGCGTCCCGGGCGAGGACGCGCCCCAGCGCATCGGCGAGCTCGACCTCCTCGCCGTCCAGGCGCGAGACCTGCTCGAGCACGAGCCCGCGCGCGTCATCGATCGAGATCCGCTTGGCTTCGCCTGCCATCGCGATCGGGAAGGTATCGCAGCGCGTGCCGCTCACCCGCGCCGCGTCGCGCGCAGGAACGCCATGAGCGCGTCGAGCACCTTCGCGCTGCGGCGCCGGTACGCAGCCGGACGCGCGAGCCGTCGCTACACCGCGGGCGCGCGCGGTTCGGCGATCGGGTATGCGGCACACTGCAACGAGATGATCGTCTACCACGGCACCACCATCGACGCCCTCGAGAGCATCAAGGCCGAGGGGCTCTGGCCGGGGACGTACGTCGCGCCGAACAAGGCGCTCGCGCGCGACTACGCCTACGACCGGGCGATCACGCTGGGCGCCGACGGCTGCGTGGTGTTCACGCTCGACGTGCCCGACCCGACGGTCGAGCGCGTCGAGGCGTGGTGGTGGACCGGCGAGCAACTGCTGCTGCCCTTGGGCTGCACGCCGGAGTGCATCCTCGAGATCGACACCTCCGACCCGCGGCCGTTCCAGGCCGTCGAGGAGGACGGCTGAAGGCTAGGCCGCGCGCAGCGCCTCGTGCGTCACGATCCGCTCGCGGACGATGAGCCTGGCGGTGAAGTCCTCGCGGGCGATGCGCAGGAAATGCGACGCGTTCTGGGCGTGCTGCAGCTCGCGCTGCACGAGCCGGGAGACCTCGTCGTCGCTCATCTGCGGCCGGCGCTCCTCGAGCAGCAGCTCGACGGCGTAGCGCCCCACGCCGTCTCGCGGCACGGTGCGCCAGATCGCGCCGACCTGGATGTCACCGCCGCTCAGCGCCATGAGGTAGGAGGCGTTGAGCGCGAGCGCGAGCTCGCTGCGCAGCAGCTCGATCGCCCGCGGATTGGCGAGCGCCGTCTCGCGCTCGAGCATCTCCAGCTCGATCCTGTAGCGCGTCGTGTCGTGATCCATTGATTGGCCCTGGTCCTCGAAGATGGGTTCATCACGCGGTGCGTGATCTGTGGTTCTCGTGCTCTTATCGGCAGCTGCGCCGCGGTCCGTGAGACACCCGGTCTCAGGTCCGATCCCGCGGATGGAACGACGCGCATCCGCGTGGCGCGCGCCGACCAGCGGCGTGCGCCGTGGACCGTCCACTATAGGAGCTGGCCGGACGAGACGTTGCGCCTGTCAGGTACCCGGCCGCGGCCCGAGGTAACCCGGCTGCCCGATCAGGCGCCAGAAACGGCCGCTACCCGGAGAAACGCACGCGCATCTGCGATGGGAACGGGCCGTCGAACTGCAGCTTCCCGGCGCGCTCCAGCCGCGGCGCCTCGAACAGCGCCTGTGCCATCGCGGGCAGCGTGGCGCGCACGATGTGCTGGCCGTAGCACGTGTGCAGCCCGTGCCCGAAGAGCATGTAGTCGCTCCACGGCCGGTCGGTGCGGAACTCGTCGGGGTCGTCGATCGCGCGCTCGTCGTGCATCGCCGAGAGCGTCGCGGCGAAGACGGTCGATCCCGCCTTGACGCGCGTCTCGCGCTCGGTGCCCGCGGCGATCACGGTATCCGCCGGGACGTAGCGCAGCAGCGCGAAGTTCTGCGGGTTGAAGCGCGATGCCTCCAAGCAGTAGGCGGCGACGAGCTCGCGGTCGCCGGCGCGGGCGGCCTCCTGCGCTGCCTCGAGCTCGCCCTCGCGCTCGAGCAGCTCCGCGACGATCCGCGCGAACGCGTTGGAGATCGTGGGGATCCAACCCGTGATGTTGCCGAGGATGTTGTGGCGGATGGCGACGTCGTGGAGGTTCGGCTCGCCCTCGTGCTGGAAGCGCAGCAGCCGCGTCAGGACATCGTCGGGGACATCCGCGCGCGTTTCGATCGCACGACTGCGCTCCTCGATCAGGCCATCGAGGTGCGGGCGCCACTCGGCTGCCGCCGCGAGCGCGCGGTCCTTGACCGTCGGGAGGTCGCCGACGTTGATGAAGAGCTCCTGGAAGACGATCCGCGCCCAGCGCAGGTGCGTCTCGGTGTCTGGCCCCGGCGTGCCGAAGTACGAAGCGATCTGGCGGTCGATCGCGGGGTCGGCGAGCTGCGAGACGACGTCGATCTCCCCGGCGTCGCGGCGCGCGGCGACGAGCTCCTGCGCGAAGCCGTACATCTGCTCGGCGAGCGCGGGCAGGTCCTCGCGGCGCACCGCCCGATCCATCGCGGCGTGATCGTGCCGATACAGCGGCGTGTCGTCGACGCCGAGGATGAACGGCCCCGTGATCGCCGTCATCTTCGGGCCGTAGAGGTCGACCGTGAAGCGCGCGGGATCGCCGAGGACCTCCTTGACGTCCGCGCTGAGCGTGACGATCGTCGTCGAGCCGGCCGTGACGATCGGGTTGTGGCGGCGCATGACCGCGAACGTCTCGTCGGCGGCGCGGTCGGCGAGCCGGCCGACGAGCTCGGAGATCGCCTCCGCGGCCCGGTCGCGATCGTCGCGCAGGCGCTCGGCGACGG
>DATMJM010000356.1:0-5718 GCA_035553935.1 Solirubrobacteraceae bacterium | reverse complement strand
GCGCACGACATCGCCCCTGTCGCGGGCGATCTGGTGGGAGCGCGTGGCGACTCGTTCGGCGAGCTCCAGCTCGTCGACGAAGATGCAGGCGGCGCAGATCCAGTCGGCGAACAGCCCGAACGGCGGGCCCTCCCAGGTCGGGTTCATGCGCAGCAGCTCGTCGACGATCTCCAGTACGGTGGTCCGCGGCGCGCCGCCCGCGGCCATCGCGCTGACGACCTGCACCAGCAGGCCGGGTTCGGTGGGAAGCGGACCACCGGGTGCGATCGCCTGCATGACCTCGCCGAACCGGGCATCCGCGTCCGCTCGCAGCTGCGGCGCGAAGGACGCCGCGGCGAGGTAGTCGCCGAGCAGTGCCTCGCGCAGCTGCTCGTCGTCGGCGTGGTCCAGCCCGCGCCGCAGGGTCGCCGCGGCGCGTTCGGGCTCGTTGCGCAAGAACTGCAGCGTGCCGAGCTGACGCAGCGCCTGGGCGCGCGGCCGCCCGTCGATCAGGCGGTCGAGGATCCGCTCGAGGCGGTCCACCGACGTCGGCTCGCCGCACACCGCCTCGGCGTTGACCAGGGCGAGCACGGTCTCGTCGCGCTGACTTACCGGCGGCGGCTCGTCGAGCGCACGCTCCAGGTAATGAATGGCACGCTCGGGCCACCCCTCGGCTATCGCACGGTCGGCGGCTTCATGCAGCGTCGCCACGACCTGCGGATCACCAGCGGGAAAGGTGACGAGCAGGTGATCTGCGATCTGGAGGCTGTCGTCCCCCTCCTCTACGAGCAGGGCCGCGGCCCGCCGGTGGGCCCGGGCGCGCGCGAACGGCTCGATCGCGTCGGCGATCGCCGCGCCTTCGATCGGCGCGTGGAAGCGCAACGGATCGCCGGGACCCACGAGCCCGATCCGCGCGAGCCGGTCCGCCGCGCGCTCCGCCGCCGGCCGGTCGAGCTCGGCCAGACGCGCGACGCGTCGCAGCGGCGATCCCGGGCCTAGGATCGACATCGCGCGAGCGAGCGCCGCCTCCGCCGCCGACAGCCGCCCCAGCTCGCGGCCGACGGCGGCCGCAACCGCGTCGGGGATCGCGTGGCTCGCGCAGCCCGCACGCGCGACCGCGCTGACCAGAAACGGGTTGCCTGCCGTCCACGCGCGTTGCTCCTCGACGGCCTCATCCGCGGCGGGGCGCGCCCCGTGGTCCTCCAGCACGCGGGCAACGCCCAGACGCGATAGCGGCGGCGGACGGATCACCGCCACGCGTGCCGATGCGCGCAGGCGGTCCAGGCGAGCGTCCTCCACAGGCCACTCCCCCGGACGCAGCGCGACCATCAGGAGCAGCGCGAGATCCTCGGTCCGGTGGGTGATCTGCAGCAGCGTCGCGAGTGACTCCGCGTCGGCGAGGTGAAGGTCGTCCACCGCGATCACCGCCGACCCCGCCTCCGCCAGCCGCACGACCTCGCGCACCCAGGTCGCCACGCCGCCCGCGTCGGTCAGCCCGAGGCCGCGGAGCGTCGCTTGAGAGACCATGCGCTCGTGCTCGCGCGCCCGGCCGGCCCGCACGTCATGCCCCGCGGCGCGGGCGAGCGTGACTCCCGCATCCAGCAGGGCGGTCTTTCCCGCCCCGGCACGTCCCTCGATGACAACGACGCCTCCGCTGCCCTCCCGCAGAGCGGTCATGCGCTCTGCGAGCATGTCAAGCTCCGCCGCGCGCTCGTGCAGTCCCGTTGATCCGGGCCTCGTCTCGTGCCCCACCGCGCGCAACGCTAGCCGAGGCACCCGCTCGACACCAGCCGTGTAAGTACCGCGCCTCAGTACTGCCAAGGAAAAGATCCGTACCTCGTACTCATGACGTGAGCTGCCCATCATGCGACAGTCGCGCTGCAGCGGGCCACCGCCATGCGGCAGGGGCTCGGTTGCAGGCACAACAACCTCAGGGGTTGGAATGACAGCTGTCTTTGGTCAGCGCATCGCAGGTCTGACAGTCAACGGCAGGGAGCTGCGTGCCGGGGTGTTCAACGAGAACGAGGTGCGCGCCGCAGCGGGGCTGACGCTCGTGCTCGGCGCGGTCGCGTTCAGCCTCGCGTTGCTCGAGCAGCAGTACGTGCCGCTCCAGGCGGTCTCGACGTTCTTCTTACTCGAGTTCCTCCTGCGGACCACCCTCGGCATCCGCCGCAGCCCCATGGGCGTCGTCGCGCGCTGGATGACGCGCAGCCAGCCGCCGGAGTGGGTGTCCGCCAAACCCAAGCTGTTCGCCTGGCGGATCGGGGTGGCGATGGCGCTCTCGATGACGATCATCACGAACAGCGGCATCCGCGGCGTCCTGCCCGGGACGCTGTGCGCCGTGTGCATGACGCTCATGTGGATGGAGGCGTCGCTCGGGCTGTGCCTCGGCTGCAAGATCCACGCGCTGCTTGTCCGCCGCGGATGGAAGGGCGACGATCCCGAGATCGAGGTCTGCGCCCACGGCGTCTGTGAGCTGCCCGCGCGGGCGACCGGAGCGTGAGCGATGCGCCGCGTGCTCGGGTACCTCGGCCAGCCGGTCTCGCTGGAGAGCATCCTCTACGAAGGCCGACGGCGCCCTCGCGCGCCAGTGCTACGGCCCGCGCATGATGGACGAGTTCCTGAACCTCGCGGCGATCTTGAGCTCGCCGATCGTCGCGACCAGGCACGTCGTGCTTAGCGCGTAGCCCGCCAGCTCAGGCCCTCCCACACCGCGACGGATTACCTCGCGCGTGAGCGCGGACTCGAAGCGCCGCCGAGCCTCCTCCCGATCTGGACCTCGCGAGGGCGGCGTTGCCCGCCGCCACCAGGTCGTCGACCGTCCCACGCTCGAAGGCCATCGGAACTTCGGGGCGAGCCTGCGGCCTGGCACGAGCCGGACCTCATGAGATCCCCGTGTAACGCGCCTTGCTCGCCCCCTGTTCCGTCAGATCAGGTCGGCCGTGCGCAGGCCTCCCCGGGCAGCGGGAACCAGCGGATGGCCTCAAACGACGGCGGCAGGACCGGGTCCTCGATCGCTTCGACGGCGAGCCCGTCGTCGAGGCTTGCGATGAGGCGCCTCGCCTGCTCGAGCTGGTCGCGCAGCACGTGCTCCGGTGCTGTCGACCGCGGCGCGCCGAACTCCATCGCGGCCCCGCTGTAGGAGATGTCGTACAAGCTGACGGGCGGGCGGGCGCGCGCCTCGCGGTGGTGCCACAGGCCGGTGAAGGGATCGAAGCGGTACAGCGGCAGCAGCTTCGCGCCGTCGTTGGCGATGAGATGGACTGCGTCGACGATGTAGTCGACCACCGTCGTCGAGACGAAGTAGTTGAAGTTGACGCGAAACCAGCCGAGCTTGACGCCCTCGCTGCCACGCAGCACCTCGCGCTCCATCGCGTCGACGAGGTTCTCCTCGAGGTCGTGCAGGCGCTGCAGATACGGTCCGGCGCAGAAGCACCCGCCGCGGGCCTGGATCCCGAAGAGGTCGTTGAGGACCGCGACGACGAAATGCGGATGCAGCATCCCGCGCGGGTGGCGCAGGCCCAGCGAAACGATCGACAGGCGCGGCAGCTCCGTGCTGCCGAGGATGTCGATGCGTGGGTTGCCCTTCCACGACGCCATCGCCCGCCGCACGTGCGACTCCTCGCGCTCGCGGATCGCGTCGATGCCGACGGCGCTCTTGAGCTGGAAGACGAGGCCGGCGCGGATCGACTCGACGATCGCCGGCGTGCCCGCCTCCTCGCGATGCTCGATCTCGTCGAGGTAGGCGTGCTCGCCGACTGTCACGAAGGCGACGGTCCCGCCACCCGGAACGCTCGGGACCTCGTTTGAGAACAGGGCGCGCTTGGCGACGAGGATTCCGGGGGTGCCGGGTCCGCCGATGAACTTGTGCGGCGACAGGAAGACGGCGTCTTTGTAGGCGAGGTGGCCGTCGGGCCCCTCGCCCTGCGGGTTCATGTCGATGTCGACGTACGGGCCTGCCGCGGCGTAGTCCCAGAACGACAGCGCCCCGTGGCGGTGCAGCAGTGTCGCGACCTGCTCGACATCTGTCAGGACCCCCGTGACGTTCGAGGCAGCCGAGAAGCTTCCGATCTTCAACGGCCGGTCGGCGTGCAGCTCGAGCTCCTCACGAAGGTGGTCGAGGTCCAGGCGCCCGTCGGCGTCCTCGCGGATGACCCGCAGGTCGACGATCGACTCCCGCCACGGAAGCTCGTTGGAGTGGTGCTCGTAGGGCCCGACGAAGGCGACAGGGCGCTCGCTGCGCGGGATCAGCGCCGACAGACCGTGCCGCGCCTCGAGGCGCTCAGGGATGCGCAGGCCGAGCGTCCGCACCATCTTGTCGATCGCGCCGGTGGCGCCCGAGCCGCAGAAGACGACGACGTCGTCCTCCGAGCCTCCGACCGCAGCATGCACGATCCGTCGCGCGTCGTCGCGCAGGCGCATCGTCTGGCGGCCGGTGGCCGACGACTCTGTGTGCGTGTTGGCGTACAGCGGCAGGACCTCGCGCCGGATAAAGTCCTCGATGAAGCTCAGCGACCTGCCAGAGGCGGTGTAGTCGGCGTACACGATGCGCTTTGGCCCCAACGGCCCGGTCAGCACGAGGTCGTCGCCGATCACCGAGCGCCGGATGAGCTCGATGAGCGCGTCGCGCTGCGCCGCGGAGGGCGCGAGAGCGGCGAACGGGTCGAGCAGCTCGGCGGACTCGTCGCCGGTGCCGCGAGGCGTCCGATGCGCTTCGGTCGCGAGCGGCTCGCGGGCGCGGTCGAGACGCTCGTGTGCGGCGACAAGGTTGGCGATCAACGCCTCGAGCAGCCGCAGCGATAGCGGCGAGTAGGTCTCGGCCAGGGTCGCGAACGCATCCTTGCCGAGCTCGAGAACCCTGCCGTCCCCCACCGCCGCGCACGTCGCGCTGCGGGGTCCGCCGTCGACGAGCGCGACCTCCCCGAAGACCTTGCCCGGCCCGAGGACGCCCAGCCTGACGCGGCGCTCGTCGCGCTGTAGCGTCACCTGGACGGTGCCCTCGGCCACGACGTAGAGCGCGTCGCCGGCGTCCCCGGCGGTGAAGACGACCTCGCGATCGGTGAGCGTCCGTTCGCGCATGCGCGCCAGAACGCCCTGCAGGCGCTCGTCGTCGAAGCCCGCGAAGAACCGGCAGTTGCGCAGCAGCGCCAGACGGTCGGGGCCCGGGGCGTGCCATCGCGGCGACGCGGATGCGTCGCGCGACGACGGCTCGCGGTCGTCCGCGACGGCGCCGGTGATCGCGCGCACCCGTGCGCAGAGCTGGCGCGCGAGGCGGTCGAGCACCTTGTGCGCGAGCGGCCGGTCGAGCCGCCGGATGACCGCGAAGTCCCTCGTGTCGAGCTCGAGGCCGGTCGCCGGCTCCAGCGCGATCGCGGTCCCGGAATGCAGCGTGGCGGCGGCCAGCGCCATCTCGCCGAGCACCGCGCCGGGCTCGCTCACCGCAAGCGGCACGATCGCGTGGTCACCGCTGCGATGGACCGCGAGCCTGCCGCTCGTCATGAGGTACATGCGCTCGGCCGGCGTGCCCTGCCGGAAAAGAACCTCGTCGGCGGCGAGGCTGAACGGGCGCAGCAGCCCCGCCAGCTCCCGGAGCTCGCCGTCGTCGAGGTCGGTGAAAAGGGCGCTGCGACCGAGCAACTCTATGGCCGGCTCGCGCGTCACGACCGAACGATTGACGTCGAGTGCTGGGGCATCCCGTTTATCAGAGCGGGGATCTTGACCAAACGCAACGAGCCTCGG
>DATMJM010000355.1:0-2776 GCA_035553935.1 Solirubrobacteraceae bacterium | reverse complement strand
ACGTCGTTATCTGCGGGACCGGCATCGCCGGCGCCGAGGGGGCGCTGCGCCTCCGGCGCCTGGCCGGCGACCGCTGCCGGATGACGATCGTCGACCCCGCCGAGGAATTCGGCTACCGGCCGCTCGCCGTGCGCGAGCCGTTCGCGACCGGCCACGTGCGGCGCTATCCGATCGCGCGGCTCGCCGACGACCTCGACGCGCGCCACATCCAGGACGCCGTCGCCGGCGTCGATCTCGAGCAGCGGACGCTGCAGACGGCCGCCGGTCTCGAGCTGCCGTACGACGCTGTGCTGCTCGCGCTCGGCGGGCGCCAGCTCGCCCCGGTCGAGCACGCCCACGTCTTCACCGACCACAACGCCGGCGAGACGTTCCACGGCATCGTGCAGGACATCGAGGGCGGCTACGTCACCAGCATCGTGCTGCTCGAGCCGCAGGAGCCGACGTGGCCGCTTCCCCTCTACGAGCTCGCGCTCATGACGGCCGAGCGCGCGAGCAGCATGGGGATGGCGCCGCAGATCACGCTCTGCACGCCGCACGAGCGCCCGCTGCACGGCTTCGGCGGCGCGGCCTCCGACGCGGTGCAGCGCCTGCTCGAGGAGGCGGCGATCACCGTCCACACCGGCGTGCAGGCGCGCGTCGTGGGGCCGCGCCACGTGATCGTCGAGCCGGGCGGCCGGGAGCTGCAGCCCCAGCGGATCGTCACGCTGCCGGCGATCACCGGGCCGCCCGTGAGCGGGCTTCCCTCCGCCGCCCCGTATGGCTTCGTGCCGATCGACGCCCACTGCCGCGTGCGCGGCGCCGGCGCGCCGGCGTTCGCCGCCGGTGACGGCACCGACTTCCCGATCAAGCACGGTGGCGTCGCGGCGCAGCAGGCCGACACGGCGGCGGCCGGGATCGCCCATCTCGCCGGCGCGGCCGAGCCGCCGCCGGCGCTGCGGCCGACGCTGCGCGGCATGCTGCTCACGGGCCGCAAGCCGCTGTTCGTCTCCGCGCAGCCGGCCGGCGAGGCCGGCGGCTGGCGGTCGGAGATCCACGACGAGCCGCCGTGGCCCGCCGACGAGAAGATCATCGCCGAGGAGCTCGGTCCCTATCTCGCCAGCCGCGACGACGCCGCACCGCGTCCCTGACGCAGCCGGCGCCGCTCGTCACAGCCGCTTCTCGAGCCAGACCTCGACCGGGCGCCCGCCGCCCGGATCGACGCGCTCGATCTCGCGGTAGCCCTCCGCCGCGTACAGCGCGGACGCCTCGCCGAGCATCGGCGTGGTGAGCAGCAGCACGCGCGTGTGGCCGGCGGCCGCCGCCCGCGCCTCCAGCGCGTGCAGCAGGCGCCGCCCGACGCCGCGGCCGCGTGCCGGGGCGGCCACGAACATCCGCTTGATCTCGGCGACGCCGGGCGCGAGCGGGCGCAGCCCGCCGCAGCCGACGGCGGCGCCGCCGAGGTACGCGACGATGAACGCCCCGCCATCGGCCGCAAACGCATCCTCGGACGCGAAGATCCGCTCGACGGGGGCGAAGTCCGCGATGCCGGAGCGCTCGCGGACGAGCTGGATGTACTCGCCGAACAGCTCGCGTGCGGCGGGCCCGCCGGCGGGTTCGTCGCGCAGCTCGATCACGTGGGACGCAGCGCGATGATGGCGACGTCGTCCGTCAGCGCCTGGGCGAACGCCTGCGCCTCCGCATGGACCCGCTCTACGAGCGCCTGCGGGCTGAGCTTCGCGGCGTGTTCGGCGACGAGCGCCGTCACGCGCTCCTGGCCGAAGAGCTCGCTGTCACGACGCGCCTCGAGCAGGCCGTCGGTCGCCGCGAACAGCAGGTGGTCGTTCCCGAATGTCATCTCGTGCGCGTCGTACGACGCGTCGTCGACGACGCCGAGCGGCAGGCCGGTCGTGCGCAGCTCCGCCGGCGGCTCGTCCGCCGTCGCGCCGACGAGCAGCGGGGGGACCTGGCCCGCGTTGGCGTAGCGCAGGACGCCGCCGTCGATCACGCCGAGAAACGCGGTCACGAGCGCGACGCGGCCCGGCAGCCGGCGCCGCAGGATCGCGTTGGCCTGTGCGAGCACGTCAGCCGGGCAGTCGGCGTCCCATGTGCGCGCCTCGATGAAGAAGCGCACCATCGAGCTGACGGCCGCCACCTCCAGCCCCTTGCCGCTGACGTCCCCCACGAGCACCGCCAGAGCCGAGCTCGGCAGCCGCCAGACGCCGAACACGTCGCCGCCGGATACCTCGTGCCCGACGGGCTCGTACACGAGGCCGAGCGAGAAGCCCTCGAGCTCCGGCGGCGCCGTCGGGATGTAGCCGCGCGTCAGCGCGCCGGCGATGCGGCGCTCGTGCTGGAACTCGAGCGCGTTCGCGATCGCCGCCGCCGCCGGCCGCGCCAGCGACTCCAGCAGCGCCAGCCGTTGCGCGTCCAGCGCGTCCTCCCGCGGATGGGCCACGGTCAGCACGCCGAAGCGCCGCGGCCCGAGACCGAGCGGGATGTGGGCGAACGACCGCACGCCCTCCTCGAGTGCCCACGGCAGGAAGCGGTGGCTGTCCTGGGCGCGGCTGACGTACGGCTCGCCGCCCGCGGCAACCGAGCCGATCATCCCCTCGGCGAGCGTGTAGCGGTGGGTGACCAGCCGCTCCGACGCCCCCACGCTCGCGACGCAGCGCAGCGTCTGCGTCACCGTCTCCAGCCGCAGCAGCAACGCGATCGGCGCGCCGGCGATCAGCGCGGCCTGCTCGACGATCGCGGCGTAGACGGCGTCGAGGTCCAGCGATCTCGTCATCTTCTGCGC
>DATMJM010000354.1:0-2879 GCA_035553935.1 Solirubrobacteraceae bacterium | reverse complement strand
GCTGTGGGCGCTCGCGACGCGGCCTACAGCCAGCCGCGCTCGGTGGCGATGAGGACCGCCTGCGCGCGGTCGACGGCGCCGAGCTTGCCGTAGATGTTGTGCAGGTGCGTGCGGACGGTCGACGTCGAGAGCTGCAGCTCGGCGGCGATCTGCTTGTAGACCTTGCCCTCGGCGAGGCGCTTGAGCACCTCGACCTCGCGCCCGGAGAGCGGGCAGGGATCGATCTGGCGCGGCCGGCCCGACGTCGGGCTGGGGCCGGCGGCGCGCGCCACCTTCAGCAGCGACGTCGGCGAGATCTGGTCGCCCTGCGCGTAGTGCGCGAGCATGTCGGCGAGACGCACGAACGCGGCCTCTCCGGTGGCGTCCTCGGAGTGGTGGCGCTCGATCGCCGAGGCGACGGCGGTCGGCAGGCCCCAGCGGCGGGCGAGGACGCCGCCGACCAGGGCGTGGTCGACGCCGAGCTCGCGGCGCTCGCGATGCACGCGCTCCTCGGGCGTGCGCGCGTCGCCGTGGACCTGCGACGGATAGCCGGGGTAGGCGTGCGTCAGGACGAGCTTGCCGATGTCGTGCAGCAGCGAGGTGACCATGAGGCGGTCGCGGTGCTCGTAGCCGGCCTCCTGCGCCAGTCGATCGGCGGCGCGCTGCGTGACGACGCCGTGCAGGCGGAAGCGCTCGGGCGCGGCGTCCCAGAGGGTGGAGCGCTCGAAGAAGTCGAAGGTGCGTGTGCGGGTGGCAAGCGCCTGGACGGACTCGGGCGAGAGGAGCTCGACCGCCTTGACGATCGACTCGACGCGCCCGCGGCGGCGTTCGTCGAGCTGGTTGGCGGTCCGCAGGACGGCGATGACGAGCGCGATGTCGGACTCCACGGCGGCGACGACGTCGGCCGGTGAGACGCGCTCGGCGCTCACGAGGCGCAGCAGGCGGTTGCGCGACTCCGCGAGCGCCGGGAACGCCTCGAGCGCCTCGAATGCGGCCGTCAGTCGGCGACCGTGGCCTTCGTTGTGGTGGCGCTGGACGGGCGCGCTGCTGCGCTCTGCGGTACGGACGGGTGAGCTGATCATGAGGGCGGTCCCTGCTTCCGGTGTCGGGATCGTGGGGCACTCCCCGTATCGGCAGCTGTGGACAGATGGTTGAGTCCGAGTTGCGGATCGGCTACGCGCGCAGCGCGCTGTCGATCCGCGCCAGCGACTCGTCGCGGCCGAGCACCACGAGCGTCTCGAAGATGCCCGGCGACACCGCCGTGCCCGCGAGCGCGACGCGCACGGGCTGGAAGACCTGCTTGGGCTTCGCGCCGCGCGCGGCCACGACCCCCTCGAGCGCCGCCTGGACCTCCCCGAGCGTGAACGCGTCCAGCGGCTGGAGCGCCGCGCGGACGTCGGCGAGCGCGGCGCGCCCGTCCTCCCCGAGCCACTTGTCGCGCGCCTTGGGGTCGTCGGCCGGTCCATCGAAGATGAACCCGGCCAGCGGCTCGAAGTCCGCCAGCGTCTGCATCTTCTCCTGCGAGATCGCGACGGCATCGCGCAGGCCGGTGCGCCCGGTGAACCGCTCGAGGCGCGCCGTGAGCTCCTCGACCGGCAGCGCCCGCACGTAGCGCCCGTTCATCCAGCGCAGCTTGTGGTGGTCGAAGCGCGCCGGGTTCCTGGAGACCCGCTCGAGGCTGAACCGCCGCGCGAGCTCGTCCATCGAGAGGATCGTCTCGTCGTCCTCCGCCCCCCAGCCGAGCAGCGCGAGGTAGTTGTCCAGCGCCTCCGGCAGGTAGCCCATGTCGCGGAACTCCTGAACCGACGCGGCGCCATGGCGCTTGGAGAGCTTCTTGCCGTCGGCGCCGTGCAGCAGCGGCAGGTGCGCGTAGATCGGCGGCGTGGCGCCGAGCGCCTCTAGGACGAGCAGCTGGCGCGGCGTGTTCGACAGATGGTCCTCGCCGCGGATGACGTGCGTGACGGCTGCGTCCATGTCATCGACGGCGACGGCGAAGTTGTAGAGGACGCTGCCGTCTGCGCGGGCGATCACGGGGTCGTCGAGGTGGACGTGGGCGAACGTCGTATCACCGCGGATGACGTCGTGGACGACGCTCTCGCCCTCGTCGGGGACGCGCAGGCGCACGGCGCCCGAGCCCTCGTCCTCGCCGCGGAAGCCTCGATGCGCGCCGTGGCGCTCCTTGAAAGCGGCGACCTCGGCCTTCGTGGCGCTGGAGCGGTAGGCGTGGCCCGCGTCGAGCAGCCGCGCGAGCAGCTCCTGGTGGCGCTCGGAGCGCGCGACCTGGCTGATCGGGCCCTCGTCGTAGTCCAGGCCGAGCCAGTCGAGCGCCTCGAGGATCTGCTCGACGTTCTGCGGGGTGGAGCGCTCGCGGTCGGTATCTTCGATCCGCAGCACGAGGGTCCCCCCGCCGCCCCGGGCGAGCAGCCAGTTGTAGAGCGCGGTACGGGCGCCGCCGACGTGCAGCGCGCCGGTCGGAGAAGGAGCAAAGCGGACTCGCATGTGCACTGACCCTATGGAATCGGACGTCAGGTGCTGATCGGCGCGCACGTCTCCCCCGCCGGCGGCCCGGCCAAGGCGGTGGCGCGCGGCGCCGAGCGGGGCGCGCAGGCGATCCAGATCTTCAACCAGAACCCGCGGGCATGGAAGCCGCGCGAGTACTCCGAGGAGGAGGTCGCCGCATTCGCGGCGGCGATGGACGGCTCGGATGTCGGGGCGCTGCTGATCCACGCGGTCTACCTGCTCAACTGCGCCTCGGAGGACGAGGCGATCCGCGCCAACTCGCTGCGCTCGCTGATCGCGTCGCTGCGGGCGGGGGCTGCGCTCGGTGCCCATGCCGTCGTGCTGCATCCGGGCTCGGCGAAGACCGGCGACGTCGGGCAGGCGATCGCACGGGCGGGAGC
>DATMJM010000353.1:0-4880 GCA_035553935.1 Solirubrobacteraceae bacterium | reverse complement strand
CAGCGAACAGGGTGCGGTTGCGCGGGCCCTGCCCCGGCTCGATGGCGACGAGGTCACGCCCGTAGGAGTTGACGTTCTGGCCCAGCAGCGTCACCTCGCGCACGCCTTCGGCGGCCAGCGCGCGCACCTCCTCGACGAGCTCCTCGAGCGGGCGCGAGACCTCGCGGCCGCGCGTGGAGGGCACGATGCAGTACGAGCAGGCCATGTTGCAGCCGGCCGAGATCTGCACCCACGCCTGGAACTCGCGTGCGCGCTTGCCGGGCAGGTGGCCGGTGAAGCCCTCGAACTCGAAGAAGCCCTGCGCCGTCAGCGAGTCCGACGTGAGGAACTCGGCGAGCTTGTGGACCTGCCCCGGGCCGAAGGCGACGTCGACGAACGGGAAGCGCGCGAAGACCTCGTCCTTGACGGACTGTGCCCAGCAGCCGCCGACGCCGACGATCCGCTCCGGGTGGCGCTTCTTGATGCCCTTGGCGTGCTGCAGGTGGGCGACGAAGCGACTGTCGGCCTTCTCGCGGATCGAGCAGGTGTTGAAGAGGATGACGTCGGCGTCCTCGGCGTCCGCCGCCTCGCCGTAGCCGAGCGACTCGAGCATCCCCTTCATGCGCTCGGAGTCGTGCGCGTTCATCTGGCAGCCGAACGTCGTGACGTGGTAGCGCTTCATGCTTCGTCAAGGGTAGCCCGGCGGCCGCGCCTCATGGCTCCACGAACAGGCACTCGCCGCGCGGACCGTCGGCGCGGTCCAGCGGCGGCGCTGAGGGCTGCGACTCGTCGACGAGGACGAACTCCACGACGTAGGCGACCGCGTCGAACCGCGCCGGCGGGCACGGGACCCAGACGCGATGCACGCCGCTGGCTCGCCCCGCCTCGAAGCGCGCCCCCAAGATGTTGCGGCGCCCGGGGATCGGCGTCCCGCCGTCGGCCACGCGCGCCGTCCAGCGCACGGCGTAGCTGTCGCTCTCGGGATCGTCGAGATCGACGTCGAGGTCGTAGACGTAGCCCTCGACGTCGTCTGAGGCCGCGATCGGCCGGGGCACGTCGTCGATCGGCTCGAACAGCTCGAGGAAGCCCTCGTAGGTGATCGCGTTGGCGGCGTTCGCGCTGACGTCGATCGTCCCGCGCTGCTCCCGATCGGGCCCGATGACGCCGAGCGTCGCAAGGATGCCGAGGACGCCGGCGACGACGCCGACGGTGGCGCCGATCTTGACCCTGCGGCTTGCCTGCAGCACCACGTCGGCGATCGGACGCAGTCGCCCGCCGGATCCGCGGCCGGCGAGCTGGCCGATGCGCTCGGCGACGCTGTCGACGGTGGCCTCCCAGTAGTCGTGGCTGGCCACGACGGGCTCGAGGGCGGCAAGCGGGGCGAGTTGCGGCGGCAGCTCTGCGGCCGCGGGCGCCGCCGCACCGTCGAGCGTCACGAGGACGACCCCCGCGTCCTCGTGCAGCGCGCGCTCGAGCGCGCGCTGCACGCGTCCGGCGCCGGGCTCGGCCTCGAGGGCCGGCGTCGGCGACAGCAGCGCGACGAGGACGTCGAACGGCGCGCCGGCCGACGCGCTCGTCACCGTGTCGCGCGGCAGCCTGCGCTCGAGGCTCTCACGCAGCCGTCCGCCGGTCGCGGCGTCCGCGCTGCCGTAGCTGACCGCGATGCGCATGCAGGCCCGCCCCTACTCGTCTGCTTCGATGCTGCGCTCGTCGCCGCAGGGCGACGGCCCCCACGGTGCCCGCCCGCGGTTGTCGCTGCGCGCGGAGGCGCCGCGGTCGAGGCGAGCGCGATCGAAGCCGCTGTTGCCGCTCGCGCAGTCGCGGGCGCCGTCGCCGCGGCCGACGATGAGGTCGCTGCCCGCGCCGCCGCGCATGCGGTCCTGGCCCCTGCCGGCTTCTCCGGTCCCGTCGAGGACGTCGTTGCCGTCCTGCCCATACAGGTCGTCGCGGCCCGCGCCGCCGAGCAGCCGGTCGTTGCCCCTGCCGCCTTTGACGACGTCGTTGCCGCCGCGCGCGCAGATCGTGTCGTTCGTGTTGCGACCGCGGATGACGTTGCGCCGGTGGTCGCCGCTGTAGGAGCCGCGCGTGGGGCAGCTGACGGCCGACAGCGCCGCGCGGGCGCGCAGCGCGCCGAAGGGTCCGCGCGCCGCCAGCGCCGTCGCCGGCATGAGCGTGCCGGCGGTCGCCGGCCGCCACGCGGGCGACGTGTCGTGGGCACGGCGGTCGCGCGTGATGTTCACCGCCTGCCGGGTGACGAGGTCGAGCACGAAGACGTCGTAGTCGCCCGTGCGCGTGGAGGTGAACGCCAGCCGCGTCGCGTCCGGCGCCCAGGAGGGCTCGGCGTCCTCGGCCTTCGCGCCGGTGAGCTTCGCGACCGCTCCGGACGCCCGGTCGAGCAGGTGCAGGTCGTAGTTGCCGCCGATCGCGCGCTCGAACGCGATCGTGCCTCCGTCGGGCGAGACGGCGGGATGGAAGTCCTCGCTCTGTTCGCTGGCGAGGACCGACGCCTCGCCGCTCAGGGAGGTCTCGAACAGGTCGAAGCCGGCGCTTCCCGGCCGCATGCTCTCGAACACGAGGTCGCCGCTCGGCGAGCTCCACGCCGGGTCGCTGCTGAAGCCGACCGCGGTGCTCGCGACGTTGCCCTCGGCGCCGCTGCCGTCCGCCGCGACGAACTTGACGTCGCGGCTGCCGTCGAAGGTGCTCTCGTAGGCGATCCGCGAGCCGTCGGGCGACCATGCCGGATCGAACTCGGATGCCGGACCGGCGGTCAGCCGGCGCACCGACCCGTCCGCGAGCGTGAGCACGAACAGGTCCCATGAGCCCGAGCGCGTGCTCGCGAAGACGAGCCGCTCGCCGTCCGGCGACCACGCCGGTGCCGCGTCCTCGGCGGGATGCGCGGTGAGGTTGCGCGGCCGGCCGCCGCGCGTCGAGCTGAGGTAGATCTCCGCGTTGCCGCTGCCCTTGTGCACGTAGGCGATCTCGCCCGCCGGAGCAGCGATCGGCGCTCCTGCGGCGGCGGCGTCCGCCCGGGCCGGCGCGGCGAACACGGCCGCCGCGAGGATCGTGCCCGCGCTGCGGATCACTCGGCTCATGCGATGTCCCCCGCGTCGAAGGAAGGTGTCGCGACCGTACACCCTCGCGCGGCGCCCGTGGCGGCGCGCTACTTCGCGAACTCGACTGAGCGCGACTCGCGGATCACCGTGACCTTGATCTGCCCGGGGTACTCGAGCTCGCGCTCGATCGCTCGCGCGATCTCGCGCGAGAGCAGCATCGCGGCGTCGTCGTCGACGCGCGTCGGCGCGACGATGACGCGGATCTCTCGGCCCGCCTGCATCGCATAGGCCTTGTCGACGCCGTCGTGACGAGCGGCGATCTGCTCGAGCGCCCGCAGGCGCTTGACGTAGGACTCCAGCGACTCGCCGCGCGCACCCGGCCGAGCGCCCGAGAGCGCATCGGCGGCCTGCACGATGATCGCCTCGATGGTCTGCGGCTCGACCTCGTTGTGGTGGGCCTCCATCGCGTGGGCCACGGCCTCCGCCTCACCGTGACGGCGCGCCATCTCGCCGCCGACGAGCGCGTGCGGTCCCTCTACCTCGTGCGTGACCGCCTTGCCGATGTCGTGCAGCAGCGCCGCGCGCGCCGCGGTCTTCGGCGACGCGCCGAGCTCGTCGGCCATCATCGCCGCGAGCTGCGCGCACTCGATCGAGTGGGCGAGCACGTTCTGGCCGTAGCTCGTGCGGAACTTCAGCCGCCCGAGCGTCCGGATCATCTCGGGCTCGAGGCCCTGGACGTTGCACTGGTAGGCCGCGTTCTCGCCCGCCTCGACGATGTGCGCCTCGAGCTCTGACTTGGCCTGGTAGTAGGCCTCCTCGATGCGGGCGGGGTGGATCCGCCCGTCGGCGAGCAGCTTCTCGAGCGTCATCCGCGCGATCTCGCGGCGCACGCCGTCGAACGCCGACAGGACGACGGCGCTCGGTGTGTCGTCGATGATGAAGTCGACGCCCGTGAGGTTCTCCAGCGCGCGGATGTTGCGCCCCTCGCGGCCGATCACGCGGCCCTTCATGTCGTCGGATGGCAGGTGCACGACCGAGACGGTCGTCTCGGCGGCGTGGCGCCCGGCGAGGCGCTGCATCGCGACGGAGAGGATCGAGCGCACCCGGCGCTCGGCGTCGCGCTTGGTCTCCTCCTCGATCTGGCGCACATGGCGGGCGCACTCGTGCCGGACCTGGTCGGTGATCTCGGTCATCAGCCGTTCCTTCGCCTGGCCGGCGCTCAGCCCGGAGATGCGCTCGAGCGCGCTTTCGTGCTCGCGCCGCCGGCGGGCGAGCTGCTCGCGCTCGGCCTCGAGCGCGCGCGTCTGGTCGTCGAGCTCGCGCGCGCGCCGGTCGAGCTCCTCGGCGCGGCCGCGCACGCGCTCCTCGAGACGGGCGAGCTCGTCGCTCGCGCCGGGCCTCGCGGCGGTGGTGGACGGCTGGTCGTGACGCAGCCAGAACGCGAGGACGATCGCGGCACCGAGGATCGCCGCCGCAACGATCAGTTCCATCTGCCGTTCCTCTCCCCGTGCTCCGGGATGCTCCCGGCCGCGCGGTGCCGTCGAATGTCAGGGGTCGGACCGGGCGCGCGTCGGGCGGCAGCCGGCGGTCATGCGAACCGCCGTGGTGCTCTCAAGAAGGTGAAGTCGGGTCGAAGTGGATGACGGGCGGATCGGCGCCCGGTGAGATGCCTCGTGTCGAAGCTGCCTGGGATCTACGTGTTCGGAACTGCTCGGATGCTGCTCAGGATCGCCCTTCGCGGGCTCGGTCTGACCTTCCGGATCATAGGACCGCCGCACAGCACGGGCAAGCTCGCACCGCCTCATGCTGGGGCACGCGCGAAAGCGCGCACCGCGTCGTAGGCGAGCT
>DATMJM010000352.1:0-2909 GCA_035553935.1 Solirubrobacteraceae bacterium | reverse complement strand
CTGAGGCCGCAGCGGACGGCGACATCGGACCTCGAGGGAATGGTCGCCGAGAGCTGCCTGATCGGGGGCTTCGACGTCTTCGTCGTGTCCCTGCTGTTTCCCCGCTCCGTCGTCGACCGGGCAGGCCCCTGGGAGGCGGGGTTCGCGGTGAGCGGCGACTGGGACTTCGTGCTGCGCGCGCTCGAGCAGGCGCCCGTCAGGCGGCTCGACGACGTGGTGACCCGCTACCGCCGACACGCTGCGTCGGTCACCAAGCAGGCCGATGTCGCAGCAGGGACGATCGCCGGCGAGATGGTGCTCGGGCGCTACTTCGCCCGCCACCCCGAGCAGCGACGAACGCCGCTCGAGCGCCGCGCATACGTGCGCCTGTACCTCGACCGCGCACTGGCCCACGAGTGGCTGGGCGAGCATGCGCTCGCCGCACGGCAGCTGGCGCGCGCGGCGCGGCTGGACCCGGCGGCCGCCCTCGGCACCGTGGTGCGCTGGAGCTGCAGTCGTCTGCGCGGCTTCGTCGCGCGGGCCCGCAAGCGCCCGCCGGCGCCGGCGCGACGCCAAAGCTGAGCAGCGTGTGCATCCCGAGGGCGAGGAGCCGCGCGCGGCCTGCGCGTCAGCGCGGCGCCCACACACGGATGCCGTGGCTGGAGGAATCGAGCCTGAAGCGGGGGTCGCGCTGCAGCCTGCCGTCGAGCGGCCGACCCGCCGCGGTCACCACCCACGCCGTCTCGCGCGGCGGGTACGCGCCGCCCGCGCGCACGCGGCGCTCGAGCCGGCGTCCGAAGAGCGGATAGACGAATCTCACGGGCTGCGCACGGAGATCGACCACCACCGTCGCGTCCTCGGGGACGCGCTCGAGGAAGCGGTACTCCTCAAAGAAGAGACGACCGATCGTACGCTTCTGCGGCTCTGCGCCGGCGAGCCGCAAGACGTCCAGCGCTTCGATCTGCCGTGCCCGGGCCGCGGGGTCGACGGCGACGGATGCGAGGCCGACGCCGGCGACGGCGAGCGCCAGCGCTGCTGCTCGCACCGTTCGCCGCATCCACGGCCGCGGCGCCCAGGACGCCGCCGCCGCGATCGCGATCGCGCCGACGGCGGCCAGCGGAATCGTGAAGCGCGACCACCACGCGTAGGGCTGGACCAGCAAGACGACCGTCACCGCGCCGAGCGCGACCAGCGCCGCGTTGCGCCGCCGCACGAGCATCGCCGCGAGCACCACCGCCAGCGGCAAGCCGAGCCATGACCACAGAGGGCCGAGTCCGCCGGAGCGCTGCTGGTAGTCGTATGAGCCCTGGTTCCAGAAGTCCAGGTCGGCTGCCCAGGACCGCACGATCGCAGCAGGCCACGGCTCGTCCGACCCGGCGTCGGGCGGCGTGAGCACGTCGTCGACGCGCAGTGGACCGTCGAACACGGTCGTGCCGGCGACCGCCACGCGGAACGGGTATGCCGGGTTCCCGGTCTCGATCCAGTTGCGGGCGTACCAGGGGCCGCCGAGCGCCACGGCCGCGATCAGGAAGGCGCCGGCGGCGGCCGTCGCCGCGCGGCGCGAGAGCCTGCGCGTTCGCCACGCCCTGTAGGCCAGTGCGACGGCCGCGAGCGCGAGAACGGCGGCCCACACGATGCCGATGCCCTTGATGCCGAGGACGAGGCCCGTGGCGAGGCCGGCCACCAGCAGTCGTGGCGCGGCCGCCGTCTGCGCGAAGCGCACGAGAGCGTGCAGCGCCGCGAGCGCGCACGCGGCGATGATCACGTCGGCGTAGTTCGTCGGCGCCTGGGTGAGCACGATCGGCGTGACCGCGAACAGCCCGGCGGCGGCGGCCGCGGCGGGTGGACGCAGTCCTGCGCTGCGAGCGATGCCGGCGACCGCCAGCGCCGCGAGGACGGCGAAGCCGATCTGGACGGTGTCGACGAGCAGATCCGTGCCGAGGAAGAGCATCGGCCAGGCGAACATCAACTCCGAGGTGGCCGGATAGTAGGCGCAGCACAGGCTCAGGACCGTCGGATCGAGGTTCTCGGCCTGCAGCCAGCTGGCCGTGATCGTCAGGTGATACGTGATGGCGTCGAAGGCGTAGGGCGGCAGCACGAGCGCCACGACAACCTGCCAGCCCAGCGCGAGGGCGGCGAGCGCCACCGTCGCGGCTTCCCAGCCTCGGCCGCGGATGGCGCTCGGGTGACATCGCGGGACCCGCAGGCTCGGTAGCCCGGCGCGCAGCGTCGGCGGAACCGCGCACAGCGCCCAGGCGCAGGCAAGTCCGAGCACGGCGGCGGGCGTCAGCACTCCCATCAGGCCGGCGACGCCGACGAGCGCCGCTACGCCGGTGGCGGCCACGACGCCGAGCGTGATCGCGCCGTCCAGCGGCGAATCCGGTCGCAACAGGAGCGTCGTCGATGCGGCGGCCACGGCGAGCGCGGCGCACGCCGAGAGCAGCATCGCGAGCGCGACCATCGCGAGAACCTATCCGCCTCCGCGGCGCTCGGGTCGACGATCCGTCCCCGCTCGCGCCGCGGCGTCAGCGCCACCGGACGAGCGGCCGATCTGCATCCGTGTGCGCCCGTCGATCCCTACGAAGGCGAAGCCGCCGCCAGGCGGGGGCGCGAAGCCAGGAGCCTCGTTCGCGAGGTCGGCCGGCTGCCGGAAGGACGAACAGATCCTGACGACGCTCGCCGGCCGCCTCCTGCGGTCCGCGTTGATTGTGCTGGCCGTGCTGGCGCTCGCTCCGGCGACGGCGTCGGCGGCCGGGACGGTGAACTTCGTCAAGCCGGCGGAATCGAGCTTCGACGCCTTCACGAAGGCGCCGACGGCGACGCTGGCGGGCTGGATGCGCGACCGGTACTGGCGCATGCGGACGTACTCGCCGTACTTCGACACGCGGCTGTCATGGTTCCCCAACGCCTGGTCGTATGCCGGCGCCTAT